>JBKCTS010000360.1:0-7285 GCA_046318695.1 Acidovorax sp. | reverse complement strand
GGCCAATACCGATCCGCTGAGCAGCGGTTGGTTCTTCAAGGTCAAGCTGTCCGATGCCGCCCAACTGGACGCGCTGCTGGACGAAGCCACCTACACCGAATTCGCCAAAAACGCCTGATAAGCCGGACGCGTTCGCGGGCCTGGCACCGGGCCCCGCCACGGTCTAAACGTCTGCTCCCGGCTCCACCCCACCCTGCCCTTACGAGACTGCCCCATGCTGATGCAATCCGCCACGCCCCTTGGCGAGCTTGAAAACGCCACCGAATTCCTGCCCCGCCATATCGGCATCGATGCGGCCGATGAAGCGCACATGCTCTCCGTGATCGGCGAGGCCTCGCGCCGCGCGCTCATCGAGAGCATCGTGCCGCGCTCCATTGCGCGCAGCCGCGCCATGGACCTGCCTGCGCCCATCACCGAAGCGGCCGCCCTGGCAGAGCTCAAGGCGATTGCGTCAAAAAACAAGGTGCTCAAGAGCTTCATCGGCCAGGGCTACTACGGCACACACACGCCGGGCGTCATCCTGCGCAACATCCTGGAAAACCCCGCCTGGTACACCGCTTACACGCCTTACCAGGCCGAAATCTCACAAGGCCGCATGGAAGCGCTGGTCAACTTCCAGACCATGGTGTGCGACCTGACCGGCATGCCGATTGCCAACGCATCGATGCTCGACGAAGCAACCGCAGCGGCCGAGGCCATGACGCTGGCCATGCGCGCGGGCAAGTCCAAGTCCAACGTATTCTTTGTGGACGATCAGGTGCTGCCGCAAACCCTGGAGGTGGTGCGCACGCGCGCAAAGCCGCTGGGCATTGAGGTTCGTCTTTGCAGCGGCCCACAGGGGCTTGAGCACGACAGCTTTGCGGTCTTGCTCCAGTACCCTGGGGTGACCGGTGAAGTGCGCGATCTGCGCGACTGGGTGACCCGGTACAAGGCCCGCGGGGCAAGTGTGATCGTCGCCGCCGATCTGCTGGCCCTTTCGCTGCTGACGCCACCCGGCGAATGGGGCGCCGACATCGTGGTGGGCACCACCCAGCGCTTTGGCATGCCCATGGGCGCCGGTGGCCCGCACGCCGCCTACATGGCCTGCCGCGACGATTTCAAGCGCAGCCTGCCCGGCCGCCTGGTGGGCGTAAGCGTGGACGCGCATGGCAACCCGGCCTACCGCCTGGCACTGCAAACCCGCGAGCAGCACATCCGCCGCGAAAAGGCCACATCCAACATCTGCACGGCGCAGGTCCTGCCAGCAGTCATCGCCAGCATGTACGCCGTGTACCACGGCCCCGCAGGCATCCGCCGCATTGCGCAGCGGGTGGCCAGCTACACGGCCATCCTCACGCGCGGCCTGCAGCAGCTGGGCGCGCCGGTGCGCCAGCAGGCCACCTTCGACACAGTGAGCCTGCACACGGTAGACGCTACTAAATCCATAGCTACCAAGGCAGTAGCGATGGGCGTAAACCTGCGAATTCATTCCAAAGACACCCTGTGCATCTCGCTGGACGAGACCACCACGCGCGCCGAGGTGGAGCTGCTGTGGAAAATCTTCGCCCAGGACGGCCAGGCGCTGCCCACCTTCGACGCGTTTGAAAAGGGCATCGAGCCGCTCATCCCGGCCGAGCTGCGCCGTACCAGCCCGTACCTCACGCATCCGGTGTTCAACACGCACCATAGCGAAACCGGCATGCTGCGGTACATCCGCCAGCTCTCGGACAAAGACCTCGCGCTGGACCGCAGCATGATCCCGCTGGGCTCATGCACCATGAAGCTCAACGCCACCAGCGAGATGATTCCCATCACCTGGCCCGAGTTTGCCAACGTGCACCCCTTCGCCCCCGCTGACCAGTTGGTGGGCTACAAAGAGCTGGACGAGCAGTTGCGTGCGTGGCTGTGCCAGGCCACGGGCTACGCGGGTATCAGCCTGCAGCCCAATGCGGGCAGCCAGGGTGAATACGCTGGCCTGCTGGCCATCAAGGGCTACCACGAATCGCGCGGCGAGGGCCACCGCAACATCTGCCTCATCCCCAGCAGCGCGCACGGCACCAACCCGGCCAGCGCCCAGATGGTGGGCATGCAGGTGGTGGTGACCAAGTGCGACGACAACGGCAACGTGGACATGGCGGACCTCAAGGCCAAGTGCGAGCAGCACAGCGCCAGCCTGGCCGCCGTGATGATCACCTACCCCAGCACGCACGGCGTGTTTGAAACCAGCGTGAAGGAGCTGTGCGCGCTGGTGCACCAGCACGGCGGCCGCGTGTACGTGGACGGTGCCAACATGAACGCCCTGGTGGGCGTGGCGGCCCCCGGCGAGTTTGGTGGCGACGTGAGCCACCTGAACCTGCACAAAACCTTCTGCATCCCCCACGGCGGTGGCGGCCCCGGCGTGGGCCCCGTGTGCGTGGTGCAAGACCTGGTGCCCTTCCTGCCGGGCCATGCCACAGCGGGTGTGGCGGGCGGCGTGGGCGCGGTCAGCGCTGCGCCACTGGGCAACGCCGCCGTGCTGCCCATCAGCTGGATGTACTGCCGCATGATGGGCGCCGAGGGCCTGCAGTCGGCGACCGAAGTGGCCATTCTGTCGGCCAACTACATCAGCGCGCGCCTCAAAGACCACTACCCCACCCTGTACGCATCGGAAGGCAAGGATGGCAAGCCCGGCCATGTGGCGCACGAGTGCATTTTGGACCTGCGCCACCTCAAGGACACCAGCGGCGTGATGGCCGAAGACGTGGCCAAGCGCCTGATCGACTACGGCTTTCACGCGCCCACGCTGAGCTTCCCGGTGCCCAATACACTGATGGTGGAGCCCACCGAGAGCGAAACCCTGCACGAGCTGGACCGTTTCATCGACGCGATGATTGCCATCCGCCAAGAGATCCGGCAGATCGAAAACGGCCAACTGCCGCAGGACAACAACCCGCTCAAAAACGCGCCGCACACCGCCCAAAGCCTGCTTGGGGCCGAGTGGGCCCGCCCCTACAGCCGCGAGGCCGCCGCCTACCCCGTGGCAGAGCTGCGCAAGTCCAAGTACTGGGCACCCGTGGGCCGGGTGGACAACGTCTGGGGCGACCGCAACCTGAGCTGCAGCTGCATTCCCGTGTCCGACTACGCCTGACAGGGCCGTGGCTGCGATGACATCAGAGGCGCCCTGCAATGTTTGCGACCCGCAGGCGCTGGCTGCGATGCTGGGCTCAAACCCGGCGCTCGCAGCACGGTGGGCAGAGCTACCGCGCCGTGCGTTTGATGCCGGTGCTGCGTTGCAGAGCGCTGGCGACGGCGCAACCCGATGCTGGCTGGTAGAGCGCGGGGTCGTGCGCCTGTTCTTTCTGAACGAACAGGGCACTGAACGCAACCGCTCCTTCCATGGCCCCGGCAGTTGGGTCGGCGGCAGCCTGCCGCCCCTGGTTGTGCCCAGCCCGTACACCATCGAAGCGCTATCGCAGGTGGTCGCGGTGGAGCTCGATTACGGCACGCTCAGGCAATGGCAACACGCCCACCCCCATCTTGAGGGGATTCTTGCGCAGGCCCTCAGCCACGTGTTCACCCAACAGGCGCACCGCGAGGCGGAACTGCTGAGCCTGACGGCCCAGGCGCGATACATATCTTTCCTCACCGCCTACAGAGCACTCGCGCCCCAGATACCGCAGCACCATGTGGCCAGCTACCTGGGCATTTCGCCGGTTTCGCTGTCCCGCATCCGCGCCCGCATGGGACTGGCGGATGGACAGCGCGGGGCTTGAGGTACTTCAGGCCGTGGCGACTGACGTTGACATTGCTACAAGGATTTCCAGCGTCAGCGCTCCGCGGGCCATGCTGATACGGATCGTGCCAGCCCGGGCATCACTATTTTGGGCAGAGATTCACGGTCGATGGTGGCCCGCTCGTCCAACAGGCCGTTGAGGTGCAGCAGGTATCCCGTCACTGCATAGACCTCATCGTCGGTGAGGCTCTTGGGTGCGTGCATCGGCATGCCGCGGCGCACATAGTCAAACAAGGTCGTGGCGTAGGGCCACATCGCGCCCACCGAAAACACCTGCAGCGGGTACTTGCGCACGCGCCGCGGCCGCAACAGGTCGCTCCAGCCTATAAAACCATCTGTCCCTACCAGGCGCGACGCTGGCCCCTCGATACCCCGCGCGCCATGGCACGCTGCGCATTGCAGCCGGTAGATGCGGGCGCCCTGCTCGACCGTGCCGCTGCCAGTCGGCAAGCCGCGCCCATCGGGAAACACAGTGATCGCATAACGCTCGATTTCCTCCTCCGGCAACGCGATGCCCAGCCCGATGACGGGCGTCGCCACCGCCACTTCGTTGGCGCCGCCATGGTCAGGCACCAGCAAAAAAATACCCGCGAGAAACAGGCCACCCCCCGCCTTCGCAAGCCGCGAGCAACCAGACAACGCCAGCAGGTGGCAGATATGGAATTCACGCATACATGTTCTCCACCCGCCCGTCGGCCTGCACACGCCAAGCCTGCACCGCGTTGTAGTGGTTGAAAGAATGCATGGCATAGCGACGCTTCCACTCGCTGCGCATGGGCTGGGTTCGCCCATGTTCATCGGTGGCGCGGCTCATCAGCTCGGCCTTGCGACCGGACCAGCGCCACGGCAGGGTGAAGCGGGTAAAGGCGCGGTCAAGTACCGGGCCTTGGAGTTGCGCGGCCGCCCAGGTGCGGCCGCCATCGACCGAGACATCCACGCGCGCAATGCGACCGTGCCCTGACCAGGCGAGCCCCGCAATCTCGTAGAACCCGTGGGGTTCGGGCAGCGTCTGGCGTCCCGATGGGTGCGTGATGACCGATTTCACATCCATGTGAAAGGCAAAACGCTCGATGCGTCCATCCGCCAGCGGCTGCGTGTACAGCCCGGACTCATCCTTGGTATAGGCCGCAGCGTCCACCACCTCCAGCCGGTGCAGCCACTTCACGTTCACGTTGCCCTCAAATCCAGGGATGAACAGCCGCATGGGGTAGCCCTGCGACGGGCGCAACCGCTCCCCGTTCTGGTAGAGCGCCACCATGGCATGGTCCAGCAGCGGCTGCAGCGGCACGCTGCGGCTGTGCGATGCGCCGTCGGCACCCTCGGCCACAACCCATCGCGCGGTGTCTTTGAGGCCGGCTTCCCGCAACAGGTACGACAGCGGCACGCCCGTCCATTCCGAGCAGGACACCTCCCCGGCGATCTCGCCCAGGGTCTGGTCCAGCGCGGTCGGCGACAGCGCGTTGGCTGCCGAATTGCCTGCACACTCCAGAAAATGAACCCTGCTGACCATCGGGTAGCGAAGCAGCCGCTCCGCATCAAAGTGCAGCGGGCGCTGAACCAGGCCGTGGATGCGCAACACATGCCGCTGGGGATCGAGCTCCGGGATGCCACTGTGGTGGACCGCGAAATGCAGGCCGCTGGGCGTGATGATGCCGCGCTGGGTCTCCAGGGGCGTGCGCCAACCCGCGAAGCCCGACAGGTGGGACACCGTGCGTTGAACCCGCACCTCATGCGGCGAAGGCTGGCCGTAGGGCACGTCTGCGCCCCCGGCCCGCGCCATGGATTCGGGCAGCCGTGCGGCCAGGGTTTGTCCGGCTTGCCCGGTTTGCCCCATGGCAGCGGCGCTGCCTCCCGCCGCCAGCGCGCCAAGAAAAGCCCGCCGCGCCAGCCCTGCCGAGCCATCGTTTGAAGTCATCGAATCCCCCCTGGTTGCAAACGGCGCTGTTGCCGTCAGTGCAGTCTCAAGGGGCAATCGCGTGCGCGCATTAACGCCTGTTAAGGAAGCTCTGCATAACCCTCGCGAGGATGCGCTGGTGCGGATCGGGATAGGCCACAAGGCGTTTTTTGCAGCCAATAGCATGGCTATTGGCAAGAAAAGCAACGCCGTGGACTGCCCGAGCCCGCGCCCGCGCAGACCGCTGGGAGTTATGCAGAGGTTCCTTAACGACGCCGAATAACTTCGTTGCACGCTCGCAGCCCGACGTAGGTCGGGAGCCTTTACACTGGCGCGCGCCGCAGGCTCTGCATCTGCCCCCGCACTGCACCTGCAAGCCCCCATGACGATTGCCAACACCTGAGGTACCTCCGTGCGTTCCTGCTCCGCGCTCCTGCTTGCCAGCCTTCTGGCCGCCCCCCTTGCCCATGCCCAGACCGCGACAGCGGCCGTCACCACGACCAGCGGCCTGGTGTACGAATCGCTCAAGGAAGGCGCAGGCGATGCGCCCAAATCCACCGACAAGGTCAAGGTCCACTACCGCGGCACCTTCCCCGATGGCAAGGAATTCGACAGCTCTTACAAGCGCGGCGAACCAGCCGAGTTCCCGCTCAACCGCGTGATTCCGTGCTGGACCGAAGGCGTGCAGCGCATGAAGCCCGGCGGCAAGGCCAAGCTGACCTGCCCGCCCGGCATTGCCTATGGTGCCAACGGTGCTGCCGGGGTGATCCCGCCCAACGCCACGCTGAACTTCGAGATCGAGCTGATTTCCGTCAGGCGCTGAACTGCGGGCGTCGCCGCAACCGTTGGCGTTGCAGCCAGCGTGAAGGCGTCGATGGGAGTGCCCAAGTCAAAAAGCCTTCCATGAGGGTCAGTGACTGAAACACAGCGTGCGAAACAAGCCGCTCGCTGGCGGTACCGTAGCCGTCAGCCCACCTGCTGGTTTGACCCCACCAGAAAAGCATGGATCAAGGTTCGGAAACAATCCATCGCCATCGAGCCCACCATCGGCGCGACCCTGCTTGCGAGCCAGTATCTTGGCGGCGCTGCCCCCAGGCCGCGGCGTACACTCCGCCCATCCTGCTTTCGCGCGGTGACTGCATTCGACGGCCCTTAAGTGCGCCCCGCAGAGCGACCCTCCATGAGCGAACCCGACCTGTCCTTCCTTGATCCCGCTGGTCGCAGCCCCGCGCAAGCGGCAACGGCAAGCCTGCAGAGCGTTGAACGCCGTTTGGCCAGGGCGGACGATCGGCGTGCCTCCACGACGGCAGATCTGGTGGCCGAGCTGCGCGCCTACCAGGCCGAGCTGGAAAACCAAAACAAAGTCCTGCGCTACAGCCAGGCCGTGGCTGAGAGTGCCTACGAGCGCTTTGAGACCCTGTTTGCCAGCGTGCCACTGGCCCTGATGGTGGTCGACGAGCACGACCTGGTAATGCAGGCCAACTCCATGGCGCACCGGCTGTTCCAGCCCAGCGAGCGCGACCGCCCCCTGTCGGCTCTGATGCCCTTTGTGCGCGAAGAAGACGTGGATCGCGTGCGCGGGGCCTTTACCTTAGCGCGTGAAGCGGGCCGCAGCGAGGTCAAGGAAGTCGTCTTTGCAA
>JBKCTS010000359.1:0-7549 GCA_046318695.1 Acidovorax sp. | reverse complement strand
GCGAGTTCATCACCGCCGCGAAATACCAATGATCCTAAAAACGGCAGTTGGATGCATTGGCCAGCGCTGCTGTTGGGGTGCCAGGCAAGGCGCGACGACGCGGCAGGCTCGTGCCTTCAAGGAGGCGCAACATCGCATGGCGCTCCAAAAGCGGCGCTGGCAAGTGCATAGCGCTGTCACCCCAAAGGTGAGGCTGCAAAAACAACCCAAGGCTCGAGTCCGTGCGGTGTGCTGCAAGATTACAAGCGGTCAACTGCCGTTTTTAGGGTGATTCTGCTTGAGTCAGTTGGAGTCGGGGGGCGGAGGGCCCGGCTCATCGCCCGTCTGCGGGTCCGCCGCGGGCGAAGGGGGCAGGGGCGCATCAAAGCAATCGCGGAACGTGAACACCACCGAGGTGAAGAACATCGCCGCCAGCACGAGCGCAGCGCCCACCATGACGCCGCCCGCTGCGCTGGTACCCAGCCCGGCCAGCGTCAAAACGGTGGATACCAGCGCCACGGCCACGCCGCCCACCAGGAACACGCCCAGCCAGCTCAGTCCGTACACGGTGAAGGCGCCCATGTTGCGCACGCACGCTACCGCGCTGAAAAACAGGGCCTTGACCGGAGGCACCCCGTGCCAGTGCACCAGGCCGGGCGCATGCCAAAACAGCAGCGACAGCGGCAGGTACAGCGCCATCGTCAGGTACATGGCGCGCTGAAACGCCGGGTCTTCGGCGATTTCCTTGGTCAGCGGCGCACCGGTCAGATACACCTGCGCAAACTGCCCCCCATCGAGCAGGGCCGACAAGCCCATCACCGCCAGAAAACCGACCGCATACAGCGCGCCCAGCACCAACATATCGCGCAGGCGCTGCTTGCCTGTGCGAAACGCCACCAGCAGCACGGTAGGCATTGGAAAGCGACCCTGGGTGGCCTCGGCCGCCGCCACCATCATCGCCAGCGTGGCCGAAGGCAGCAGTGCCAGGGCCACCGCGGGGCCGACCAACGGGATCATGGTGGCCAGCGACATCGCCGCCATGGTCATGAAAAAAAGCGCCGCCAGCGCCAGCGGCTGCCGCCAAAACGCCTGGATGCCCAGCCTGACCCAGACCATGCCAGTGCGTGCGGGAACGATGTTGAGTTTCATTGAATGCAATCAGACAAGGGTGCGGGTCGGCGTTCGGGGCGATGGGCGGCGTGACACCCGGGAATTTACCCCAGCGTGCTCAACCGGGCGCCGCAAGGGGAAAGCAGCATCCCGCGCACCGGCGTCGGCCGCCCCCTGCGGATGCGGCCTTGCTCCCTTGGGCGGCAGGCAGATGCAGCCACCACGGCGACCGTGCCATCAGCCCACGTGCACGGGCCGTGCAATGCGGCCCTGCAGCACGCGCTCGAAATGCGTGGGGTCGTGCGGTTTGAGCATGGACGCCTCACGCGGCAGGTAAAAGTCCCACAGCCGCGAGATCCAAAAGCGCAGGGCGCCCGCGCGCAGCATGGCGGGCAGCAGTTCGCGCTCGGCGGCAGTCAGCGGGCGCACAGCCTGGTAGGCCTGCAGCATCTGCGTGGCGCGATCCGGGTCATGTTGGCCCGTGAGCAGGTCGATGCACCAGTCGTTCAGGCACACGGCCAGGTCGAACAAAAAGGTGTCCACGCCGGCAAAGTAAAAGTCAAAGAAGCCGGTGAGCTCCTCGCCATCGAACATCACGTTGTCGCGAAACAGGTCGGCATGCACCGGGCCGCAGGGCAGGGCCGCATAGGCAGCACCGGCCGCCAGATGGTTTTGGTAGGCCAGCTCGGCGCGCAGCAGCGCAGCCTGCTGCGGGCCGATGTGCGGCAGTACCAGGGGTACGGTGTCGTTCCACCAGGGCAGGCCGCGCAGGTTGGGCTGGCGGCGTTCAAAGTCGCGCCCGGCCAGGTGCATGCGCGCCAGCATGCCGCCCACCGCAGCGCAATGCACCGCCTGCGGGGCCAACTGGCTCTTGCCGCGCAGCTTGTTGACGACCGCGGCCGGTTTGCCGCACACGGTGTGCAGGATGTCGCCGCTGGCGTCGGCGCAGGGGTCGGGCACGGGGATGCCGCCATGCGCCAGGTGCTTCATCAGGTGCAGGTAAAACGGCAACTGCTGGGCGGTGAGGCGCTCAAACAGCGTGAGCACGAATTCGCCCCGCTCGCTGGTGAGGAAGTAGTTGGTGTTCTCGATGCCACCCTCGATACCGCGCAACGCCACCAGATCGCCCAGTTGCAAACGGTGCAGCAGTTCGCGCGCTTGTTCGTCGGAGACTTCGGTAAAGACAGCCATTGCTTGCGGGATCGGGAAAAAAGGGACAAGGGTGCGCCGCAGCGCGCCAACGGGCAGGGCCTGCCGCGCAGGCGCTTTGGCACCGGTCAGAACTTAAGCACGTTCCACACCCGTGGGGCCGTAACGGTTTCGGCACCATTGCGGGCACCGGCACGGCTGCGGGCGCCATCGGGCGACTGCACTTCGTAGCTGGGCATGTCGCTGGACTTGGGTTGCACCGAAATGCTCTGCGTCTGGCCGCCTACTCGCAGTTCGTCCACGCGGGAGCCTGCGTCTTCCAGTTGGATGCGCTCGGTGCGCTGGTTCAGGCGGCCGGGTGGTTGCTCACTCGCGCCAGAGTTACCCTGGGAGGCATTGGGAGCAGCATTTTGAGCAAAGGCAGAGGCGCTGGCCAGGGCCAGCAGCAAAAGGGTGTGAGCGGCGCGCATGGGCCCGATTGTAGGCGGCATGCCTGGGTGGACGCGCCGCGCGCATGGCCCTGCGCGGGCTACTTTGTCGGCACGGCCTCAAGGTCCACCGCCTTCTGCACGGCCTGGTAGAACGCTTCACGCGCCTGGCGTGCGGTGGGATCACTTGCCCCGCCTGCCCAGTTGGCGTTGGAGGCAATCACCAGCTTGCGTTGCGGGTCGATGAAGATGCCCTGGCCGAAGATGCCGCGCGCGGCAACGCTGCCGTCGTCGTACGTCCACCACTGGTAGCCATAGCCACGGCCTGGCTGACCGATGTCGGCGCGCTTGCTGGTGGCCAGCTCAAGCCAGCCCGGCGGCACGGTGCGCTGGCCGCCCGCCATCGCCCCGTCAAGGATGAACATCCCAAAGCGGGCATAGTCCCGCGTGGCCGCCTGGATGCAGCAGCCGCTGATCTCCTGGCCCGTCTTGCTCAGGATCCAGGTGGCCTTTTGCTCCATGCCAGCGGGCTTCCAGATCTTTTCTTGCAGGTACTGCGACAGCGGTTTGCCCGTGGCCTGGCTCACCAAAATACCCACCAAATTGGTCTCGCCCGTGCTGTACAGCCAGCGCTCGCCCGCTGGGGCCTGCCGGGGCAACTTGCGCATGTAGCTCACCAGTGCATCCACGCCCGGCTCGTCCGGCTTGTGCTTGTTGAACTGCGCCACGTCTGATTGCGGATCGCTGTAGTTTTCGTTCCAGCGCACGCCCGATGTCATGGTGAGCAGTTGGCGCACACTCACATCGTCATAGGCTGAGCCCTTCAAGTGCGGAACATAGGCGCTGACCTTGTCGTCCATGCTCTTGATATGGCCGTCTTGCAGGGCCGCGCCCACCAGCGTGGAGGTGAATGACTTGGCCACCGAAAAGCTGGTCCACCGCCCGTCAGCGTCAAAGCCCAGGCCGTAGCGCTCCAGGCGCAGCTTGCCGTTGTGCACGATCAGCAGCGCGCTGCTGCGCTGCCCGGCCACGTAGGCGTCGATGTCAGGCAGGTTGGGCAGCGGTGCGCCAGCGGGCAGCGGACGCGCCGTGCTGGCGGGCTCCACCACGCGCCACTTGGCCAGCAGCGCAATGCGGTCCAGCGCGCGGAAGGCGGCGTCGCGCTGCGGCACGCTCCAGAACAGCAGGTCGCGGTTGGTGGGCACGGTCTTGAGCAGGCCGCGGGTTTCCTTGTCCAGGCTGAACCAGCCCACGGTACCCGCTACCGCCAAGGCCAGCAGCGCGCCCAGCGCGATTTTTTTGACAGGCTTGTTCAACGCCTCACTCCTTGCGCGATCCGCAACAGCAGCGATTGGACCCCAAGGGGCTGCGGCAGGGCAGGCGGGCTAACCCGGTAACCCCGGTGCAACCCGGTGCGCGCATGGCCGCGCTGTCTCTGTGCACAATGGCCCGCATGAGCGACAAAAAGACCCTTTTGCTGGTGGATGGCTCCAGCTACCTGTACCGCGCCTACCACGCCATGCCCGACCTGCGGGCCGTGCCGGGCGACCCTGCCAGCCCCGCCACGGGCGCCATCCGCGGCATCATCAACATGATGCAGGCCCTGCGCAAAGAGGTGCGTGCCGACTACGCCGCCTGTATTTTTGATGCCTCCGGCCCGACCTTCCGCGATGCGATCTACCCCGAATACAAGGCGCACCGCGCTCCCATGCCCGACGACCTGCGCGCGCAGATCGACCCCATCCACGACGTGGTGCGCCTGATGGGCTGGCCCGTGCTGGCCATCACGGGCGTGGAGGCCGACGACGTGATCGGCACCCTGGCCGTCACCGCTGCCCAGCAGGGCGTTGAGGTGGTGGTGTCCAGCGGCGACAAGGACCTGAGCCAGCTGGTGGACGAGCACATCACCATCATCGACACCATGAACGGCAAGCGCCGCGATGTGGCCGGCGTCACGGCCGAGTTTGGTGTGCCCCCCCGCCTGATGGTGGATTTTCAGACCCTGGTGGGCGACACAGTGGACAACGTGCCCGGTGTGCCCAAAGTGGGCCCCAAGACCGCCGCCAAGTGGCTCATGGAATACGGTTCACTCGATGCACTGATCGAGCGCGCGGGCGAGATCAAGGGCGTGGCGGGCGAGAACCTGCGCAGCACCTTGGGCTGGCTGCCCACGGGCCGCCAGCTTGTCACCATCAAGACCGACTGCGACCTGGCCGAACATGTGCCTGGCCTGCCCGCGCTGGATGCCGTGGCCATCGGCGAACCGCAGACGGATGCGCTGCTTGCGTTCTACGAAAAATACGGTTTCAAGGGCCTGGCACGCGCCCTGGGTGGCCAGGCACCCGCTGCCGCACCCACCCCCACCGTGGCCATGCCGGGCCACAGCGGCGACCTGTTTGCCGACCACTCGGCCAGCAACGTGGCGCAGCAAGCCCAGCACCGCACCGTGGTGTACGACACCATCCTGAACTGGACCGACTTTGACCAGTGGCTGGCGCGCCTGCAGCAAGCCCCGCTGGTGGCGCTGGACACCGAGACCGACTCGCTCGACGAAATGCGCGCGCAGATCGTCGGCATCAGCGTCAGCGTGCAGCCCGGCGAGGCGGCCTACATCCCGCTGCGCCACGAAGGGCCTGACGCGCCCGCGCAGTTGCCGCTCGATGAGGTGCTTGCCCGCCTCAAGCCCTGGCTGCAAGACCCCAGGCACGCCAAGCTGGGCCAGCACATCAAGTACGACCGGCATGTGTTTGCCAACCACGGCATCGAGGTGCAGGGTTACGCGCACGACACCATGCTGCAAAGCTACGTGCTGGAAGTGCACAAGCCCCACAACCTGACCAGCCTGGCCGAGCGCCACACCGGCCGCAAGGGCATCAGCTACGAAGACCTGTGCGGCAAGGGCGCGCACCAGATCCCCTTTGCCCAGGTGCCCGTGGACAAAGCCGCTGCCTATTCGTGCGAAGACTCCGACCAGACCCTGGACGTGCACAACGCCCTGTGGCCCTTGCTGCAGGCCGACGACAAACTGCGCTTCATCTACGAACTGGAGATTGCCAGCAGCGAGGCCCTGTACCGCATCGAACGCAACGGCGTGCTGATTGACGCGCCCACGCTGGCCGCGCAAAGCCACGAGCTGGGCCAGCGCATCCTCAAGCTTGAAACCGAGGCGTATGAGATTGCAGGCCAGCCCTTCAACCTGAGCAGCCCCAAGCAGCTGGGCGAAATCTTCTTTGACAAGCTGGGCATGCCCGTGGTCAAGAAAACCGCCACCGGCGCACGCAGCACCGACGAAGAAGTGCTGGAAAAGCTGGCCGAAGACTACCCCCTGCCCGCCAAGCTGCTCGAGCACCGCTCCTTGAGCAAGCTCAAGGGCACCTACACCGACAAGCTGGCCCAGCTCGCCCTGCCGCGCACCGGCCGCGTGCACACCCACTACGCGCAGGCCGTGGCGGTGACGGGGCGGCTTTCCAGCAACGACCCCAACCTGCAGAACATCCCCATCCGCACGGCGGAAGGTCGCCGCGTGCGCGAAGCCTTCATTGCACCGCCCGGCCGCGTCATTGCCAGCGCCGACTACTCCCAGATCGAGCTTCGCATCATGGCCCACCTGAGTGGCGACCACTCGCTGCTGCACGCCTTCCACGCCGGGCTGGACGTACACCGCGCCACCGCCGCCGAAGTGTTTGGTGTGGAGGTCGCGCAGGTCACCAGCGAGCAACGCCGCTACGCCAAGGTCATCAACTTCGGCCTCATCTACGGCATGAGCAGTTTTGGCCTGGCCAAAAACTTAGGCATCGAGACCAAGGCCGCCGCCGCCTACATCGACAAATACTTCCAGCGCTACCCCGGCGTCAAGCAGTACATGGACGACACCAAGGCCGCCGCGAAATCCATGGGCTATGTCGAAACCGTGTTTGGCCGGCGCCTGTACCTGCCCGAAATCAACTCCCCCAACGGCCCCCGCCGCGCCGGCGCCGAGCGCGCCGCCATCAACGCCCCCATGCAGGGCACCGCGGCAGACCTCATCAAGCTGGCCATGGTGGCGGTGCAAAAAGAGCTGGACGCGCGCAAGCCCAGCATCCAGATGATCATGCAGGTGCACGACGAACTGGTGTTCGAACTGCCCGAGAGCGAGGTGGACTGGCTCAAGACCCACATCCCGCGTTTGATGGCGGAAGTGGCGGCGCTGAAGGCGCCGTTATTGGCCGTGGTGGGGGTGGGGGTTAATTGGGATAAGGCGCATTGAGGCTGAAGGTGCAAACGCGACAGCACATCAGCACAGGTTTCTGACCTGTGAACCGTTCCCAGCCATCAACGGGCAGCGTGCATTGCGTTCGTCATCCAAGCCGGGCAAATGGACGTTTGAGGCCGTCCGCTTGCACCGGTAGCAACAAAGATCGCGGTCCAACAGCTTGTGACGGTCATGGGTACATGGCCCAAGAAAGCATGTGGCAATGGTTGTGGGAACATTTCGGCAATGGCGCGTGTACTGTGAAAACGCTATCGGGATCTGTGTTTTGGCGGCACCTGCGCCTGCGGCGCGGGGGCCGCTGACTTTGGAGGTGGATTACATGCAGCAAGCAACTAGGTATGCGCTCTGGCTGGCTGCCGTGATTGTGGTCGGCGCGGCTTCAGTCAGCGCTCTTCGGCAGCTCTCTGGAATTGCACCAGTTGATGCTGTTTTCACTTGTGCGCTGGCCCTGGGCGGGTTGGGGCTTGGCTCTCTTGGAACCCTCTTTGGTGTCCAGCCGAGCGGCCCTACCTGCGAGGAAGAGGGCTATGAGCATGCGCAGGAGGCACAGAGTGACCAGACGCAGATGGATTGATTCGGGTGGCCTGATCCCGGGCTCACTTTGGCTGTTTAGCACGGACGAAAAGGTGCA
>JBKCTS010000358.1:0-1719 GCA_046318695.1 Acidovorax sp. | reverse complement strand
GCCCTGTTCTTCCTGCATAGCCAAGCGCTGCATCAACTGGTGTATCAGCGCGTGGCATGCAGGCACCGTGTCTGGCAACTCGGTGAGCTGCGTGGTGGTTGCCACACGGGTAGAGCGCCTGATCATGTGCTTAGAATTTATCCGTAAATTATGTTTACGCGTAGCGGTACTTTTCTGAAAGCGATGATGGCGGCGGCCAAGTGGTTAAGCGCGAGGAAGCTGCGCTCAAGTTTCTCGTACCTCACGAGCAACTTGCGAAATCGGTTGAACCAACTGTGGCACACCTCGACCACCCATCGTCGCGCCTTCTTCTTCGGATCGCGCCGTTTGATGTCCGCCTCCTTGCGGCGGTCAACCACGTGCGCAATGTAGCCATGGTCCAAGATGACCTTCATGGCCGGTTTGCCTCGGTAGCCAGCGTCGGCACACAAGTGTTTGTTGCGTCGCTGTGGCGGTGTCTTGCGCTTGACCATGATGGACTGAAGCACGGCATCGATCTGGGTAACGTCGTGCTCATTGGCCCCGGTCACGACGATCGACAACGGGACACCACGCCCGTCCACCAGCAGATGTCGCTTGCTTCCCTTTTTTTCCCCGATCCGTCGGATTTCGGCCGACCGCTTCTTGTGCCAGGGGTGCCTTGAACATGGCTGCGTCAATGCTCTGCCAGCGCCATGCGATGCCTTCCATCTGGTCATACTCGGCAAGTCCGGCTTTCCAGATGGCCTGGAATACGCCTGCTTTTTCCCATTCGAGAAATCGCTTGTGGACAGCGCTGGCACTGCCAAATCGCTCCTTGGGCAAGGCCTTCCATTGGCAACCTGTTCGCAGTACATACACCACAGCCTCGAACACTTGTCGCGCTGGTTTGGGTGGGCGACCAGCACCGGGCTTGCGCACATATTTCTTGTCGGCAGGGCGCTCGCGCATAGGAATCAGCGGCTCCACCCTCTGCCAAAAATCATCCGTCACTACCCATGAGTCCGCTCGCTTCTTTGTCGCCAAAGTCTCTCCTTACACCGCGTCAACTACGGCTCTGGGAGATAGTTTACTATTTACGGATAAATTCTTAGCCTTGTCCAACGAGGTATGAGCCTGAAGGGGCTGCGTATTTCCACCCAGAAGTGAGCCTGAGCGCGGGGATTTACTGTTGAGCTGTTGGCTTGATCATCCAAGGATGGTGATCAACATGGATGAAGCGAAGCTGCGCACGGTTGCGCAATTGAAAGAGTTTTTGAACGCGACCCAGGAGGTCAAATTCACGGGCGTATCCGGTCAAGACGACCAGCAGCGCTATGAGCACATTAGCCGCGTACTCAAGCGTTTGTCCTACAGCAGCCTGAGCAAGGTTGATCGCGGCGTGGTGCTGGCTTATCTTCGATGCACCAGCGGCTACAGCCGCGCCCAGCTCACCCGCCTGGTCGGGCGGTGGGAGACCAACCGACTGGCTGCAGCGCCGCTGATCAAGCGCTACGCCAAGCCCACAGTGCCCTTTGCGCGCAAGTACACCAGTGCTGACACCGAGCTGCTGGTGCAGATGGATCGAGCCAACGAAGACGTCTGCGGCCCAGCCATCGTTCACCTGCTGCGTCGCGCCTTCGTTGTCTACGGCGACCAGCGCTATGAGCGCCTCTCCAAGCTGTCGGTGTCTCACCTGTACAACCTGCGCAAAAGCGCTGGCTATCGGGCCCAGCGAGCCCACTTCACCAAGACGCGTGC
>JBKCTS010000357.1:0-1442 GCA_046318695.1 Acidovorax sp. | reverse complement strand
GAAGCGGGGGGTCATGGTGTTCACGGAAAGTGCCTCGTAATGGGAGAAAGTGAATCAATCGATGCCAGACGTTGCGTCGCGCATGGAACCGTGTGGGGGCATGGCGCGCACACGGCCGCAGCCCTCGCCCCCTTCGAGGTGCGGATCGGCGAACACGCCCGACTGATAAAAGGTCTGGCCCCACCACGGGTGGTCCATGGTCAGGGTGAAGCGGAAATTTCCGCCGCCAAGGTCGGTGTGCACCACCCGGCAGGTGCCGGGGGTCAGAAGCAGCGGTATCCGCACGCGCAGGCGTCTGCCAGGAAGCACCCACAGATAACGGCGGCTTTGAAACACCAGCGCACCGTTTTCCTCAAACACATCTAGCAACATGCTGAGCCCGCCCTCGGTGCGCTCCAGCAGACGGCCGTCGGCGTCGAGTTCCTTGGTGGACCGTATCGTCTGGCCGTGGCGTTGCGGGGCGCGGCCGCTGGTGGTGTCGTCGTCATGAAAGCATCGCTCCCACACCACACCGCCACGCCCGTTGTGGGTGACGCGGACGGTGGCCGGGGAGTCTGCGGCGCTGATCCCGGTCAGCGGGCCACCCCAGCAGCGCGCCAGTGCCGCAAAAATGCGGCCCATCCGCGAACAGCGCAGCTCCATCCGGCCGCAGTAGGTGGCCTCGGTGTGGGCGATGCCAAAGCGGCGCTGCACGGGCTGCGGCAGGCGCGACCATGCTGCGGCCCCCAGCAGAGCGCGAAGGTTCATCGCAGATGCCGCAGGAAGGGGCGAACGCTCGGTATGGGTTTCGCTGGTGAACAGGGCAAACATGGGGGTCCTCGCAGGTGGTCAGGGTTGCATTCCCTGCCATCCCTATTGCGAAAGTCGCGCCAGGCCCCAAGGCTGCTGCAAGTGGTTGATTTCATTGAAGACGTGCAAAACGGCTGCATACTTGGTTTACAGTTGTCGGGGTTCCCATCGTCAACTCCAGCAACAGGTTTCCCATGCGCGAGATTCGTGTCCAAGCCTTTGTGAACAGCCGTTGCGCACGATGCTGATCCATGCCGTACTGGGGTTTGCCTTGCTCCAGACCCTGGCGCTGGCGGCGGTGTTGCTGGCGTGGGCCGACCGGGTGGCCGGGGCGCGTCTGCTGGCGGCGTTCCTCTTCGGAATCGCCCTGTGGATGACCGGCAACGAGTTACCCAACTGGCTGGGGCCACAAACCGAGCGGCTGACCATGCTGCTGTTGTCCACCGCGCCGCTCACGTCTGCCCTGTTTTTTCACTTTTGCGTAGTGTTTTGCCGTGTCGATCTTGGCAAGTTCGGCGTGCCAGCGGCCTATGCGCTGGGAGCAGGCGCCAGCCTGGCGGCCATGCTGATCGTGCCGGGGTATCTGGTGTACCACCGCGACATCGGCTGGATTGCCGTGGCCGACACCGTGGGCTGGGTGGCCAGCATGGCGT
>JBKCTS010000356.1:0-15827 GCA_046318695.1 Acidovorax sp. | reverse complement strand
GTCGGGCATAGACCATTTCGCGCGCGAGGTGCCTGCTTTTGCACACAAGCTGGTGGATGCCTTCTGGCCCGGGCCGCTCACCCTCATCCTGCCCCGCCTTCCCGGCGTTGCCACGGCGGCGGCTGGCGGGCAGGACAGCATCGGCCTGCGCTGCCCGGCGCACCCTGTGGCGCATGCCCTGCTGACCGCCTGCGCAGCGCCTGCCGATGCCACCGTGCCCGGCGATGCGCCCGTCTGGGGCCTTGCCGCGCCCAGCGCCAACCGGTTTGGCCGCGTCAGCCCGACCACGGCGCTGCATGTGCAGCAGGAGCTGGGCGACCCACTGCTGGTGCTGGACGGAGGGCCTTGTGAAGTGGGCATCGAGAGCACCATCGTGGATTGCACCCGGGGAGTTCCGGTGCTGCTGCGCCCTGGAGGCATCACGCGCGCGCAGATCGAGCAAGCCTGCGGCATCGCACCTGTGTCGCGGGACGACCTGCCCGGCCAGACCCCGCGCGCATCGGGCACGCTGCAGGCCCATTACGCGCCCCAGGCCAAGGTCCGGCTGATGGACGCCAAGTCGCTGCAGACGGGCCTGGACCTGCTGGGCGCAGAGGCGGCCCATATCGCGGTGTACTCCCGCGCCGCACTGCGCACCCCATCGGCCCGGCTGGTGCTGCGCCGCATGCCCGATGATGCCGCCGCCACCGCGCAGCAGCTCTTTGCCGTGCTGCGCAGCTTTGACGAGCAGGGCGTGAAGCTGATCTGGGTAGAAACACCGCCCCCCTCGCCGCAATGGGAGGGCGTGCGCGACCGGCTGCAGCGTGCCGCCGCCGCATAAGCCGAGCACGCCCTGCGGGCCCGCCCCCATGCGCTCAGTGCCCGTGGCCTGGCCGCCTGTGCGCGCTGCTTTACATGGCCACGCATGGCCTCGTTAAACTAACTGGCTAGTTTCTGGAGAATTACACATGGCAGCAAATTGGATGCGTCGTACCTTTGTGGTCGCCGCATGTGCGTCGGCCGCGTTGCTTGCGGCTTGTGGTTCAAGCACCACCGAATCGGCCATCTCGCCCCAGCGCTTCATCGCGTTCGGTGATGCGGTGAGCGATGTGGGACAAAAGGGCTCGCGCTACACCGTCAACGACGGCAGCGTGAACAACTGGACACTGCAGGTGGCAACCAGCTACGGCAAGCCCCTGGCCGCTTCCTCCGCGGGTGGGCTGAGCTATGCCGTGGGCAATGCGCGCGTCAGCGCCAAGCCAGACGCTGCTGGCAACAGCGCCACACCCACCGTGACCGAACAGATCACGGCTTACCTGGCCAGCGGCACTTTTTCAGGCAATGAGGTCGTGTTCATCACGGGCGGCGTCAGCGACGTGATCGCGGGCATGGCGGCCGTGAACGCTGGCACCCAGACCGAAGCCCAGATGGCTGCCGCCGCCCGCAAGGCCGGCGAAGACCTCGCCGCGCAAGTGCGCCGCCTGGTCAACGCCGGGGCGAAATATGTGGTGGTCACGGGCACGTACGACCTGGGCAGGACCCCCTGGGCCAAGGCCATCGGCCGTGAGTCCCTGCTCTCCACCGCCAGCAGCCGCTTCAACGAAGGCCTGCTGGTGGACACCGTGGACCTGGGCGCCAATGTGCTGTACGTGGACCTGGCCTATTACGTGAACCTGTACACCAGCACTCCGGGCAATTTCGGCTTCAACAACGCCACCGCAGCCGTGTGCACATCGGTCGATCCGGGCAACGGCATCGGCATTGGCGCCGGGCAGCTCAATTCGTTGCTCTGCAACAACTCGACCCTGCTGCCCAACGCCAACGCCACCGCCTACGTGTTTGCAGACAGCGTGTACCTCACCCCGTCGGCACAGCGCCAGTTCGGCACCTATGCCTACAGCCGACTGCGGGCACGCTGGTAGTCTCCTGCCGCATCCCCTCGGGTGCGGTCACAAAAAAGCCGACCTGGGGTCGGCTTTTTTTGTAGGCCAGACAGCCACAGGTCAGACCCGCAGCATGCCGATCACTTCACCATGTCGAACAACCACCGCGCCTGGACGTGGCAAAACGGTGGCTCGTACGTACCGTGGTAGCTGCCGTAGTAGGTTGCAAACTCGGCCGACGTAGGGTCGGTGGGCGCCTTGCCGCCCGGGCCAAAGGTGGCCTGCACAAGCGGATCGACATCCACCGAAACCACATTGGTCAGGCCGCGGCTGTCAAAGTCCGCCTTCATCGGAACCTGGTGCACCGCTGGGGGCACCGTCGGGTCGCCGGCACCGCCGCACAGCAGCAAGCGAGACTTCGGATTCCATCCGAGCAGGTCCTGCTTTTTCGCCGCCACGGTCAGCGGGTGCGTGGCACTGGTCTGCGCCGCCTGCAGAAAGGCAGACTGGAACACCGCATCGCGCGCCTGGTTGGGCGTGACGCCCGGGCCGCCCGGCAGGCGGCCGGTGGTCACCAGCGTGGTGGTGTTCAGCGTCGGGCTGGGCAGCAGTGTTTCGATGTAGCTGGCATAGGGCGCCTTGAAGGCCTGATTGACGTCGGTGTAGATGTTGCCGTATACCTTTTGCCAGGCAGTGACCAGGAAGGGTACGAAGAACTGGTAGCCGGCAATGGCATCGGGGAGGTTGAGCGAGCCCGACATGTTGTACGGGCCTGCCAGATGCGCTCCGGCGACGACGTTGAACTCGGTTCCATAGTCGCGTTCGGCCGAACGGTGGGCCGCCATGGATGCGTGGCCGCCCTGCGAATAGCCGGTGAACATGACCTTGCCCGAAAGGTTGGCACCCACGGTGCCTGCGGCGTTGCGCGCAGCACGCACCGAGTCGATGACCGTGGTGGCCTCAGAGTCCGCATGCAGGTACGGATGGAAACCGTAGGTGGACTTGGCATAGCCCAGGTAGTCGGTGGCAACCACTGCGTAGCCCTGCGCCGCGTACATGGCGGCCAGCAGGAAGGTTTCGCCGTCCTGCGGGTTGGCCAGCGTGCGGGGCTTTTGCAGGTCTGTGCCCTTGGCGTAAGCCACCAGGGCCGCCGCGCCGGTGCAACTGCCAGCGGGTACCAGCATCACGCCCGAGGCGTTGCTGCTTTCGCCGCTTTTGGCACCGGGGGTGACGTAATTGAGCGCGACCACCTTCACGTCGCACTTGGCCTTGCCGGTGATGCCCTGCAGGCCAATGCCGGCTGTCCCTGCGTCGATCTGGGCGGCGGTGAGGGTGGCCACCGTGGCTGGTGGGTCGATCAGCGAGCCGCGTGCGGGGTCGTCAGACCCGCCGCAGGCAACTAGCAAAAGCGCAGCCGCTGCCACGCTGGTCAGTCGCAGAAATTTCATGGATGGAGTCCTCAGGTCAGAACATAACCGCCGCATGGTGCGCGAACCTGCACTGCACCATCCATAGGGGATAACGCGCAGCCCTCGCGCACCCAGACACTTGCGCGACAGTTTCGGCGGCATGCAAGCGGGCACTGCCGCGTCAGGGGCACAGGCTCAGTCGGGCTTGCGCGCCCCGTAGCGCAGCTTCATGCCCAGGATGGCGCTGGCCAACATGAGCGTGATGGCATTGGCCACCACGATAGGCCATGCCTTGAGGGCCAGCCCATACGCCAGCCACAGCGCGACGCCGACGGTGAACACGCTGTACATGCCCAGCGAGATGCCGCTCACGTCACGGGTGCGGAAGGTATGCCAGGCCTGCGGCACGAAGCTGCAGGTGGTGAGGGTGGCTGCAACGTAGCCAACAAGGTCTGAAATAGGCATGGGGAGACCAGAAAAAATCGGAGGACGATGAACCATGCAGCCGGTGGCATGCGGCGGTGGATGGACGGGCTCACTGGTCGCGGTGCGTCCAGTCAATCAGGCTGTCGAGCACCGGCCGTGCCACGCCCGCTGCCGGGTGGTTGACCACCGCCACCAGCGCGTAGCGGCGGCCACTGGCACCATGCACATAGCCCGCGATGGCCATGACATCACGCAAACTACCGGTCTTGAGGTGGGCGGCACCGACGCGGCTTTGGCTGCGGCGCAGAGTACCGTCCACGCCAGAGATCGGCAGCGATGCCACCAGCTCGGGCATCACGGGCGATGCCCATGCCACCTGCAGCATGCGCGCCAGCGCCTGGGCCGTCAGCCGGGCATCGCGGCTCAGCCCCGAGCCGTTGTCGGCCAGGGGTAACTCGGCATCGCCCAGGCGGGCCAGCCACCACTGGCGCAGCGCGTCGCGGGCTCCGTCAAAAGTCGCCACGCCATTTTTCTGCAACGCCAGCGTCAGAAACACCTGCTGCGCCATCACGTTGTTGCTGAACTTGTTGACGTCGCGCACCACCTCCGCCAGCGTGGGCGAGCTGACCACGAACGCGGGCTTGAGCCCCTGCGGCACCCGGCCATCGCGCACGCTGCCGGTGAGCTTGCCGCCCAGCTCGCGCCACATGCCCTCCACAGCGCGGGCGGCAAATCCGCGCGGATCGGCGGCCGCCACGGGCCATACCCGCTCGCCACAGGCCGCTGGGTACACCCCCTGAAACACCACCCTGGCGGGATCGGCCAGTTCGGCGCGCAGCGCGGCGCGCCAGTCACCACACTCTGCCCCGGAGGCTGCCAGCGCCACTGTTGCCGGCCGCTGCACACCTGCCAGCGGGAGGTCGTAATGGATCCGCGCCAGGCCCGCGGCCAGATCGGGCACAAAGGTCATGACCGACGACTTGTAGTTGAGCAGCAGCGCATCGGGCGCCGCGTTGTAGGGCCGCAGCGGCTCGCCATCGAAGCGGGCCGGATCCTGCTCGGGCACATCGAAGGCCGACCGGTCCAGCACGATGTCGCCAAGGATCACCTCGATGCCCTGCGCCCGCAGCCGTCGCATCAGCATCCACAGGCGTTCCACCACCAGCTTGGGATCGCCCCGGCCCTCGATATAGACATTGCCGCGCAGGCTGCCGTCCTGCACGGTGCCCTGGAGGTACACGGGCGTGTTCCAGGTGTAGGCCGGACCCAGTTGCTCCAGCGCGGCATAGGTGGTCACCAGCTTCATGACCGAGGCCGGGTTGACCGGCACCTGCGCCCGATGGGCCAGGCGGGGCACGGCGCGGCCCACGGACTGCGCGTCCACCACCATCACGGCCAAGGCATCGCGCGGCAACTTTGCGCGCGCCAGCGCGGCCTCACCCTCGGCCGGCAGCGCTGCAGGGGCCGCGGAGACCGGCCCCGCCGACTGGGCCTGTGCCAGCCCGGTCATGCTGGCGCAGGCCCATAACAGGGCGGCCACCCACAGCGCGGCTGGCACGGGCAGTCCGCGGGGGGCAAAGAAACGGCAGGCAAAACGCATGGCGCGGAGTCTATCGCCCGCAGCGTTCACCGCGGCATGGGGCTGATAATCACGCCATGCGCTTGTCTCCCCGTGCCATGGGCCTTCTGGCGGCCATCGTGACCGTCACCATCTGGACCGCGTTCATCGTCATTGCGCGCGCCTCGGCCCAGCACACGCTGGGGCCCTTCGACATCGCCCTGCTGCGCATCGTGGGGGCCAGTCTGGTGCTGGTGCCCTGGGGCTGGTGGCTGGTGCGGCGGCGTATGCGTGACGCCCTCCAAAGCGGCGCACCGCCCGCGCCCTCGAGCCTGCTGGGTATCTCACCCCTGGCGCTGCGCACCACCGCGCTGCTAGGAACCTTCGGCGGGCTGCTCTATGCCATGCTGTCCTACGCGGGCTTCTTTCATGCACCGGCCACGCACACTGCGGTGCTGATGCCGGGCAGCCTGCCGCTGTGGACGGCGCTTTTGGCGGCCGTGGTACTGCGCGACCACATCACGCCCCTGAGGGCCGCGGCGCTGGCGCTGATCGTGGCGGGTGACTTGCTGGTGGGCGGGCGCAGCCTGCTGGCTGCATTCGATGGTGGCGATGTCTGGAAGGGCGACCTGCTCTTCATGCTGGCGGCGTCCTGCTGGGCCGCCTACAGCGTTCTGGCGCGCCGCCACGCGGTCGATGCCGTGCAGGCCACGATTGCCATCACGGCGTTTGCCTGCCTGGTGTATGTGCCCGCTTATGCACTGCTGACCAGCCTGGGCGCCCTGCCCAGCCGTCTGGCAGACGCCCCATGGGGCGAGATTGCCTTCCACCTGGCCTTCCAGGGGTGGGGCTCGGTGGTCATTTCCGGCATCAGCTTCACGCGCATGATCCAGCACTTCGGCCCGGTCCGATCCACCATGATCACGGCGCTGGTGCCCGGCCTGTCGGCCATGGGTGCGGTCGTGTTTCTGGATGAGCCCCTGCACTGGAACCTGCTTGGGGGGTTGCTGCTGGTGACGGCGGGCATCGTGCTGGGGGCGCTGCGCAGTGGCCACAAGACGCCCGCGCCCGCAGCGGCCAGCGCCCCGGCCCCCACCGGTCGGGTACGGGGCTGAACCTGCACATCGCTTGCCTGGCGCTTTCCGATCCACCCACTTCGCACCATGAACCTGCTCGCTTTTGACACCAGCACCGACATGCTCTCCATCGCCGTCCAGGGCAACGATGGAACGGTGTGGGAGCACCAGGGCCCCGGCGGCGCGCAGGCGTCTGCCACGCTGATTCCCGCCATCTGCAGCCTGACGGCGCAGGCGGGATGCTCTTTTGAGACGCTGGACGTCATCGTCTTCGGCCGAGGCCCCGGCTCCTTCACCGGGCTGCGCACGGCCTGCGCGGTGGCCCAGGGCCTGGCTTTTGGCGCCCGCGCAGGCCTGGGCATCCCGGTGCTGCCCGTCGATACCCTGGTGGCCGTGGCCGAGGACGCGCGCCACCAGCACGGCGCGCAGCGTGTGGTGGCCGTGCTGGATGCGCGGATGGACGAGGTCTACCACGGCCGCTGCGAGTGGCAGGCCGCCACGGGGCGTTGGGTGACTGACACCGATTTCGGCCTGTCTTCCCCTGAGCAAGTGCAGGTACCCGGGGGCTGGACGGTGGCGGGCAATGCGCAGCAGCCCTACAGCGGGCGACTGGCCCCTGGCGCGACCCACGTCCATGCGCTGCCCACGGCTGCCGCGCTGCTGCGGCTCGCGCCGGGCTTGCTGGATGCGGGAGGCGCCGTGCCTGCCCGGGACGCGCTGCCCCGCTACATTCGCGATAAAGTGGCGCACACCACGGCCGAGCGCGCCGCGTTGCGCGCCGCAGCCGCCCCGGGAGCCTGAGTGCGTGCCTGACGCCCGCTGGCCTGGCGCGGCATGCCTGCCCCGCGTGGACTCTTAACTGCCTGAACCGTTGAAGCTTCCTGTTGTCGCATGAGCGCCCTTCCTACCCCTGTGTCTGACGCCGCCCCTGCCGAAGCGCGCTTTCAGCCACTGACGCTGGCCGATCTGGATACCGTGCTGGACGTGGAAAAGCGCGCCTACTCGCACCCCTGGACGCGCGGCAATTTCACCGATGCCATGGCATCGGGCTACCAGGCCCAGTTGCTGATGGCCGATGAGCACCTGCTGGGCTACTTTGTGGCGATGATGGGCGTGGACGAAGTGCACCTGCTGAACATCACGGTCGCCCCCGAGTTCCAGGGCCAGGGCTGGGCCCGCATGCTGCTCGAAGCGCTGGCGCTGTGGGCCCGCGGCCAGGGCGCGCAGTGGCTCTGGCTTGAGGTGCGCATGAGCAACCTGCGGGCCCAGAGCATCTATCTGGCCCAAGGTTTTCGGCGCGTGGGCGAACGCAAGCGCTACTACCCCGCCGCGGCCGGTGAGCGCGAAGATGCCGTGGTGATGAGTCTGGCCCTTTGATCGCAAGCGCATGACCCTTTTGTTCACCCTCCCACCCCATCCGTTCGTATGAGTCTTGATCTGGATGCGCGCCAACGCGCCATGCTGCAGGAGATGGGCATCACGGTCTGGAAGGGCGGCCGCGCCGCGGGCGAGCCGGCGGCCGCAGCCGCGCCCACACATCCGGGGCCATCGCCCGCCAGACCGGCCAGGCCTTTGGCCGCGCCCGCACCGGCGCGGCCTGCAGCGCCAGCACAACCCTCCATCCACACCGCCCCCGCGCCGAACGCCCATGCGCTGGTGCTGCACCCGCCGCGCCTGCTCTACCCGGCTGCCGACCCCGCGCAGGTGCCAGCGGGCCTGGGCTCGGGCTGGCTGATCGTGACCGAGTGCGCCGACCCGGCAGACCCGCTCACCGGCGATAGCGGCCAGTTGCTCGACAACATGCTGCGCGCCATGCAGTTGCACCGCCACCCACGGGTGTTCCTCACTGCCGTCGAACGGCGCGGGACGGGGCTGGCAGCCACACAAGACGCAGCGGGCGCGCTCGATGCCACGGTGGCAGACCTGCAGCCCGCGATGGTGCTGGTGCTCGGCCATGTGGCGGCCCGCGCCGCGCTGGGCCGCAGCGAACCCCTGGGGCGCTTGCGCGCAGACCCTCACGAGATCGCCGGACGACCGGCGGTGGTCTCGTACGACTCGGCCTTTTTGCTGCGCTCTCCGGACAACAAGGCCGCGGCCTGGGCGGACCTGCGTCGCGCGCTGGCCATGGTTCGCGGCTGAAGGGGCCCAAGACGCCGCTCGAACAGGCTCTGCAGTGCCATAATCTGCGCTCTACCCATCCCAATGTTTGACGGAGACAGCTCCTTGGAAACCTACCCCAGTTGGTAGCTTTCAACTCCCCGGCCTGCCGTGGGGTTTGAAAGCACCCCACCGCCCCACCGCAGACCCCTCATGACCCGGGAGTGAGCCCATGCTCAACATCTTTACGCTCGTCAACGGGCGGCTGTTCCAGGAAGAAATCGAATCCCTGGAAGAGCTGACCAAGTTCCAGCCGATCTGGGTGGACCTGGAAGCACCGACGCTGGAAGAAAAGCGCTGGATCAAGCAGCACTATGGCCTGTTCATCCCCGAGGATGCGATGGACGAGGACATCGAAGAATCCGCCCGCTTCTACGAGGAAGACAACGGCGAGCTGCACATCCGCAGCGACTTTCTGATCGATGACGCCGAAAACCCCCGTTCGGTGCGCGTGGCCTTCATCCTGAACCAGCACAATGCCGACCTCAAGAGCCGGGGCGTGCTGTTTTCCATCCACGACGAGGATGTGCCGGTGTTCCGGCTGCTGCGCATGCGCGCGCGCCGTGCGCCGGGGCTGATTGAAGACGCCAAAGAGGTGCTGCTCAAGCTGTTCGACGCCGATGCCGAATACTCGGCCGATACGCTCGAAGGCATCTACGACGAGCTGGAGCTGGTCAGCAAGCAGGTGCTCGCTGGCGATGTGACCGACGCCCGCGCCGGTGAAGTGCTGGCCGCCATTGCGCGACAGGAAGACTTGAACGGCCGCATCCGCCGCAACGTGATGGACACACGCCGCGCGGTGAGCTTCATGATGCGCTCCAAGATGCTCAACGCAGAGCAGTTCGAAGAAGCGCGCCAGATCCTGCGCGACATCGAATCGCTGGACAACCACACCGCGGTCCTGTTCGCCAAGATCAACTTCCTGATGGACGCCCCGGTCGGTTTCATCAACATCTCCCAGAACAAGATCATCAAGCTAGACTCGGTGGCCAGCGTGGCGCTGCTGCCACCTACGCTGATTGCCAGCGTGTACGGCATGAACTTCCAATACATGCCTGAGCTGGCGCAGACCTGGGGCTATCCATACGCGCTGGGCCTGATGGTGGCCAGCGCACTGGGCCCCATGTGGTACTTCCGCAAGCGCGGCTGGTTGAAGTAGCCCCCCTGTGGCGCTGCGCGCCTTCCCCCCCAAGGGGGGACGCCTCCAGCGGCCCGGCTAAGCCGGTTCCGCGGTGGCGCTGGCATTCGGGCGCGCCGGTTTTACGGGGCGGCTGGAAACCAAATCGGCTGACTTAACCAGAAAGCCGGGTCGAATCACCCCGTAGCGCCCGTATTAATTGCCGCTGTAGCTATTACTTTTGTAACAATCGCATGAAGCCCAGCATGATGTGCTCGGCATAGCGGCTGGCCACGGTCTGCACGAATGCGGCGAAATCGACGTGGGCGGTGTCGTCGGCGCGATCGGAGATGGTCCGCATGGCGGCAAAGGGTACGCCGTAGTCGTGGCAGACATGGGCCACCGCAGCGCCTTCCATTTCCACGGCCAGCGCGTCATGGCAGCCCTGCTGTAGCGCGGCCCGCAGGCGCAGCGCTTCCTCGGCCGCGCTCACAAAGCGGTCGCCGCTGGCCACCAGCCCGCGGTGGAGCCGCGGCGCAGCGCGGGTGCCAGCGCCCTGGCCCGCTGGAATTTCTTGGTCTGAATCGCCTGTTACGCTTGCCAGGTAATCCCCAGCAGCTCTCAAAAGAATAGCGGATAACGCAGGGTCGCATCCAAACCGCTGCCGCGCGTAGCCTGGCACCTCCCAGCGCGGGACCAGGGGCGACACATCCAGATCATGTTGCAGGTATTCCTGGGCCACCACGACATCGCCCACCTGCACACCCTCTCCAATACCGCCCGCCACGCCCGTGACCACGATGCGCGCCACGTCAAAGCGCTCGATCAATGCGGTGGCCGTGGTGGCTGCCGCAACCTTGCCGATGCCCGAGAGCGCCAGCACCACCGCACGCCCCTCCATGTCGCCCGTCCAGAAGGCGCGCCCCGCGTGCGTGAGTCGCTGTGGCCGAGACAGATGGTGTATGAGCGAACTCTGTTCTTCCGGCAGGGCGCTCAGGATGGCTGTGGTCATGGTCAACAAGCGTCCAAGTTGGCGCGGCTCAGGTCAGCGGACGCCGCGCAAGGGCCGCCAAGCCGCCTGAGCGGCGCTCCGCTTGCGTGCGCTGGCGTCGTCCCCCTTCCCCGCTCAGCGAAGCGCAGCGAGACAAGGGGCTGAGGGCCGTGGCTCCAAGCCTGCCGGCGCAGGCTTGGACGGCCCGAAGAGCTGCCGCTTCTGGCGGCCAGCACCGAGCCGCAAAGCGGCTCAGGGGGATGTTCTACTTCTTATCGCGCAGTTCGCGGCGAAGGATCTTGCCCACCGGTGTCTTGGGCAGCTCGGTGCGGAACTCGATCACCTTAGGCTGCTTGTAGCCCGTGAGTTCGGCGCGGCAGAACTCCTTGACCTGGGCTTCGGTCAATGCGGGGTCCTTCTTCACGATCACCAGCTTGACGGCCTCGCCCGTCTTCTCGTCGGGCACGCCCACCACGGCGCATTCAAGCACACCTGGGCAGTTGGCCACCACTTCCTCGACCTCGTTGGGGTACACATTGAAGCCGCTGACCAGCACCATGTCTTTCTTGCGGTCCACGATCTTGAAATAGCCCCGGGCGTCCATGACGCCGATATCGCCGGACTTGAAGTAACCGTCGTCGGTCATGACCTTGGCGGTCTCGTCCGGCCGCTGCCAGTAGCCGGCCATCACCTGCGGGCCCTTGATGGCAATCTCGCCAGGCTGGCCCAGCTCGGTCACCTCGCGGCCATCGTCATCGAGCAGCTTGAGGTAGGTGCTGGGAATCGGCACGCCAATGGTGCCGGTGTATTCGGTGGCGGTCACGGGGTTGCAGCTGGCCGACGGACTGGTCTCCGACAGGCCATAGCCCTCGCAGATGGGGCAGCCGGTCTTCTCGAGCCAGAGCTTGGCCACGGCGCCCTGCACAGCCATGCCTCCCCCCACCGAGACCTTGAGGTTCTTCCAGTTGACGGTGTTGAAGTCAGGGTGATTGGCCAGGCCGTTGAACAGCGTATTGACCGCCGGGAAGCTGTGGAAGGTGTGCTTGGACAGTTCCTTGAGCACCGCAGGCAGATCGCGCGGGTTGGGAATCAGGATGGTCTTGCCGCCGGTGCGCATGCTCAGCATCATGTTCACGGTGAACGCGAAGATGTGATAGAGCGGCAGCGCGCAAACACTGGTGGGCTGCTCGCCCGCTGGCACCTTCTTCATCACCGGGTCGTTCCAGGCCTCGGACTGCAGCACGTTGGCGATGACGTTGCGGTGCAAAAGCACGGCCCCCTTGCTCACGCCCGTGGTGCCGCCGGTGTACTGCAGCAGCGCGATGTCATCAGGGCGGATATCCGTCTTGCGCAGCGTGCCGCGGGTGCCCTGGGCCACCGCATCATTGAAGCGGACCGCGCCCGGCAGGTCAAAGGCGGGCACCATCTTCTTGACGTTGCGCACCACGTAGTTCACCAGGGCGCCCTTGAGCAGGCCGAGCTGGTCGCCCATGGCGCACAGCACCACATGCTTGACGGGCGTGTTGGCAATGCAGCTTTGCAGCGTGGCGGCAAAGTTCTCGATGATGACGATGGCCTTGGCGCCGGAGTCCTTGAGCTGGTGCTCCAGCTCGCGCGGCGTGTACAGCGGGTTGACGTTGACCACCACAAACCCAGCGCGCAGGATGGCCGCCACCGTCACCGGGTACTGCGGCACGTTGGGCATCATGATGGCCACGCGGTCGCCCTTGGCCAGGCCCAGGCCCTGCAGGTAGGCGGCAAACGCGTTGCTCAGCGAATCGGTCTGGGCATAGGTGACATCCTTGCCCATGAAGCTGTAGGCCACACGGTTGGCGTACTTGCTGAATGCCTCATCCATCAGCGCCACGAGGGACGGGTACTTTGAAGGGTCGATATCTGCAGGCACCCCCTGGGGGTATGCGGCAAGCCATGGGCGGTCGGTCATTGTTTGTCTCCTGATCAGTGTATGGGGATGCGAAACCAGACTTACTTTTTGCACGCTCGTGCTCAGGGCCCGTTCAGGCTATTTTTGCCAGTGCGAACAGGCCCTCGATGGCCGGCAAGTCCTTCCGGCTGGTGTTCTAGCCCTTGAGCGCAGCCAAGACGTCGTCGAGCATTTTCTTGGCGTCACCGAAGAGCATGCGGTTGTTGTCCTTGTAGAACAGGGGGTTATCCACCCCGGCGTACCCCGATGCCATGGAGCGCTTCATGACGATAGAGGTCTTGGCTTTCCACACCTCAAGCACCGGCATGCCGGCGATCGGGCTGGAGGGATCGTCCAGGGCGCTGGGGTTGACGATGTCGTTGGCGCCAATGACCATGGCCACATCGGCATCGGGGAAGTCCTCGTTGATCTCGTCCATCTCCATCACGATGTCATACGGCACCTTGGCCTCGGCCAGCAGCACATTCATGTGGCCGGGCATGCGGCCCGCCACCGGGTGAATGGCGAACCGCACGTTCACGCCCTTTTCGCGCAGGGTTTTGGTGATCTCGTACACGGTGTGCTGCGCCTGGGCCACGGCCATGCCGTAGCCGGGCACGATGATGACGCTCTTGGCCTCGCGCAGCAGTTCGGCCGTTTCGGCGGAACTCACGGGCACGGCCTCACCCTGGGGCTCGGCCGCATCGCCCTTCTTGGCGGGCGCGCCCGCGCCCGAGCCAAACCCGCCCGCAATCACGCTGATGAAATTACGGTTCATGGCATTGCACATGATGTAGGAGAGGATGGCGCCCGAGGAGCCCACCAGCGCACCCGTAACGATCAACAGGTCATTGGACAGCATGAAGCCCGTGGCGGCTGCCGCCCAGCCCGAGTAGCTGTTGAGCATGGACACCACCACCGGCATGTCGGCGCCGCCAATGGCCATCACCATGTGGATGCCAAAGAGCAGGGCGATGGCCGTCATCACCATGAGGGGCACCATGCCCTGCTCGATGGTCTCGGCACGCAGGAACTCGCGGCCAAACCAGATCACGACCACCAGCGCAGCGAGGTTGAGCCAGTGGCGCCCCGGCAGCAGCAGCGGCTTGCCGCCGATCTTGCCGTTGAGCTTGCCAAAGGCGATCAGCGAACCGGAGAAGGTCACGGCGCCGATCAGGATGCCCACGTAGATCTCCACCTCATGGATGATCTTTTCAGCGCCCTGAAGCTGGATCGACGTATCGACATAGCTTGCAAAACCCACCAGGCAGGCGGCCAGGCCCACCAGGCTGTGCATCAATGCCACCAGCTCGGGCATCTGGGTCATCTTCACGACCTTCGCGGCATACAGGCCGATGCCGCCGCCAATCACCAGCGCGCCCACAATCCAGGCCACGCCTGCAGGACTGACGCGCGGGCCGAAGACCGTGGCCAACACGGCCAGCGCCATGCCGACCATGCCGAACAGGTTGCCACGGCGCGAGGTTTCCGGGTTGGAGAGCCCACCCAGGCTCAGGATGAACAAAATGGCCGCGCCCAGGTAGGCCACGGTAGCGAGACTTTGGGACATGTTCTGTGTTCCTCGTTTTCTTGTTGTGATGGCGTTACTTGCGGAACATGGCGAGCATGCGGCGCGTGACCGCGAAGCCGCCGAACATGTTGATGGCCGTGAGCACCAGGGCCGCAAACGCCAGCCACAGGATCAGCCCGTCCGGTCGTCCGTTCACCCCCGCATCGGGCGGCGCAATCTGCACCAGCGCGCCGATGGCAATGATGCTGGAGATGGCGTTGGTCACACTCATGAGCGGCGTGTGCAGCGCGGGCGTGACATTCCACACCACCATGTAGCCGATGAAGCAGGCCAGCACGAACACCGTGAAATGCCCGAGGAACGCCACGGGCGCGTAGGCGCCGATAGCCCAGAACAGCACGGCCAGCACGGCGAACACGATGGTCAGCGTCTTGGCAGACATGGGCTCGCCCGGGCCATGGCTGGATTTCTTGGCAGCCACCGGCGCCACGGCGGCCTTGGGCGCAGGCGCAGGCGCCTGCTTGAGCGGCGGCGCAGGCCAGGTGATGGCGCCATCCTTGATGACCGTGAGGCCGCGGATCGCATCGTCTTCCATGTTGACCACGGCCACGCCATTCTTGGCCTTGCACAACTCTTCGGTCAGACGCAGAAGGTTGGTGGCGTACAGGGTGGAGGACTGCTTGGCCAGGCGCGATGCCAGGTCGGTGTACCCGACGATGGTCACGCCATGGCGCACCACGGCCTGGCCCGGCTCCGTCAGCTCGCAATTGCCGCCCTGCTCGGCGGCCATGTCCACGATCACGCTGCCAGGCTTCATGCTCTGCACCATCTCGGCGGTGATGAGCTTGGGCGCAGGCTTGCCGGGGATCAACGCAGTGGTGATGATGATGTCGGCGTCCTTGGCCTGCTCCGCATACATCTTGCGCTGCGCCGCCTGAAAGCCTTCGCTCATGACCTTGGCGTATCCGCCGCCGCCCGAGCCTTCTTCTTCGTAGTCCACCTTGACGAACTCGCCCCCGAGCGATTTGACCTGGTCGGCCACCTCGGCACGGGTGTCGTTGGCCCGCACAATGGCGCCCAGGTTGGCCGCCGTCCCGATGGCAGCGAGCCCCGCCACACCAGCACCCGCAATGAAAACCTTGGCCGGTGGCACCTTGCCAGCCGCCGTGATCTGGCCGTTGAAGAAGCGGCCGAAGGCATTGGCGGCCTCGATGACTGCGCGGTAGCCACTGACGCCTGCGGTGGAGGTCAACGCATCCATCTTCTGCGCGCGTGAGAGCGTGCGTGGCAGGCAATCAATGGCCAGCACTGTGGCCTTGCGGGCCGCCATTTGCTGCATCAGGTCGGGGTTCTGGGCCGGCCAGATGAAGTCGATGAGCGTGGTGCCCTCCTTCATCAGCGCGACCTCTTCGCTGCTGGGCGGGCGCACCTTCAGGACGATGTCGGCGGCAGCCCATAGGGCGGCAGCACTGGCGACCACCTCGGCGCCTGCAGCCCGGTAGGCGTCATCGCTGAAATTGGCGGCATCGCCTGCGCCAGACTCCACGGTCACGGAAAAGCCCAGCTTGATCAGCTTTTCCACCACATCGGGCACGGTAGCCACACGCTTTTCGCCGGGGAAGGTCTCCCGCGGTACACCGATGCGCTGTGGCTGCGGTACTGGGCTTGTCTGCATCAAAGGTCTCCTCGAATGTTTGAAATCGTCATGCAAAACCTACTGGCGGGCACACTCGCACGCTAACGGCTGGCGGACGGCGCTGGAAACGGAAACGGGGG
>JBKCTS010000355.1:0-3297 GCA_046318695.1 Acidovorax sp. | reverse complement strand
GCCCACCAGGCCGATGACGACGATGGCGAAGATCACGTTGGTGCGAGAGAGGTTGTTCCACTCGATCCACACGAAATAGCCGATTCCCGTGCCGCCCACCAGAATCTCGGCCGCGACGATCACCAGCCACGCAATGCCCCTGCTGATGCGCATGCCCGTGAGGATGGTGGGCGCTGCGGCGGGCAGGATCACCAGAAACGCCTTGCGCAGCGGGTTGACCTCCAGCGTGGCCGATACGTTGAGCCAATCGCGCTTGACCGAGGCCACGCCAAACGCCGTGTTCACCAGCATCGGCCACACCGAGCAGATGAAGATCACGAAGATGCCCGAGATCGACGAGTCCTTGATGGTGTAGAGCGCCAGCGGCATCCAGGCCAGCGGGCTGATGGGCTTGAGCACCTGGATGAACGGATCGAACGCGCGGCGCAGCAGCGGCGACGTGCCAATGACGAAGCCCAGCGGGATGGCGACCAGGCAGGCCAGCCCAAAGCCCAGCGCCACGCGGCCCAGCGAGTGCGCCAGTTGGATGGCGATGCCCTTGTCGTTGGGGCCGTTGTCGTAGAACGGGTTGGACAGATGGCCCCACACCGTGCTGCCCATGGCCCCCAGGGTGGGGAACCCGCTGGTCTTGGCGCTCACACCGGGGTCCTTGCCCATCATCTTGGCGTACTCGATCTGCTCGGCCGTCATGCCCGCCGTGCTGCTGCCTGCGGCGCCAGATGGCGCGGTGGCGATGTACCAGATGCCCAGTAGCGTGAGGAAGATGAGCACGGACAGCAGGCCCGCGCGCAGGTTGAGGTTTTTGGCAGCGTTCATGTCAAGCCGCCTTGCGGATGGCGAAGCTCTTCGAATACTCCGCGGCCTTCGCAGCATCGAACTCGCGGCCCATGATCTTGAACTTGGGGTAGGCGCCATCGGGTACCTTCTGGTCGAGCGCCTTCATGTGCTTCTTGGCGTCAGTGATCAGGAACACCTGCTCGGCGATCTGCTGGTAGTTCACATCGCCCTTGATGTAGCCCCAGCGCTGCATCTGCGTGAGCATCCACACCGCCATGCTCTGCCAGGGCATGGGATCGAAGTCGGCGCGGTCGGGCACGTTCTGGATCTTGCCCAGGCCATCGGCAAACTTGCCGGTGAGCACCTGGTTGAGCACCGCCTCGGGCTGGTTGAGGTACTGCGCGGGTGCAATCACCTTGGCAATCAGCTCGCGGTTCTCGGGTTTGCGCGCCATGGCGGCCGAGGTGAGCACCGCGCGGTACAGCGCCGCGAACGTGTTGGGGTTCTTCTGGATGAACTCGGTGCTGGTGCCAAAGGCACAGCAGGGATGGCCGTTCCAGAGGTCCTTGGTCAGCACGTGGATGAAACCGACTTCCTCGAACACGGCGCGCTGATTGAAGGGATCGGGGCCCAGGAAGCCGTCGATGTTGCCGGCACGCAGGTTGGCCACCATCTCGGCCGGGGGCACCACGCGCAACTGCACATCGGTATCGGGGTTCAGGCCCGCCTCGGCCAGGTAGTACCGCAGCAGGAAGTTGTGCATGCTGTACTCGAACGGAATGGCGAACTTGAAGCCCTTCCAGTTCTTGGGATCGCGGTTGTCCTTGTGCTTGAGGGCGAGCGTGATGGCCTGGCCGTTGACGTTCTGGATGGTGGCCACGTTCATGGGCATGGCATTGGAGCCCAGGCCCATCGAGATGGCCAGCGGCATGGGCGACAGGCAGTGCGTGGCGTCGTACTCCTTGTGCATCATCTTGTCGCGAATCAACGCCCAGCCCGCCGTCTTGGTGACCTCCACATTCAGGCCCTGCTTTTGATAGAAGCCCAGCGGGTGGGCCATGATCAGCGGCGTGGCGCAGGTGATCGGGATGAAGCCGATTTTGAGGTTGGTCTTTTCCAGCGCGCCCTGCTTTTCCTGGGCCATGGCCTGCAGGCTGGCCACGGGCAGCACGCTGCTGATGGCGGCCATGGCTGTGCCCTTGCCCACGGCGCGCAGGAAGCGGCGGCGCACTTCGTCGCGCGGGAAAAGCGCCTTGACCAGCGTGGCCTCGATGAACTCGTTGCTGTAGGCCTCGAATTCGCTGGAGAGGCTGCGCTCGCGCAGCTTGGCAGCCGCAGCATCGGCCGCCACTTCGGCGTGGTGGTCTGCGGCGCTGTGGTCACGGCCACAGGTGCACTTGAGCATCAAAGGGCGGTCGGCATCAAACGGCGAGAAGAATTCAGACATGGCACACCTCGAAGAGTTGGTGCGTGTCCTTACGCAAAGGCCGGGCCAGCTTGTGGCCTGCAGATCGCCTTCAGTGCATTTCGTGGGGGCGGCGTCTACACCGTGTAGGGCCAGCACTACATCCGGCCCGGTTCCGGCGGCAAAAGCTCAGGCGTCGGGCAGCCCACGGGCCAGCAAGGCCAGCTCCACATCGTTGCGCGCCCCCGTTTTTTCGAGAATGCGGGCGCGATAGGTGCTGACGGTGTTGGGTGCCAGCTTGAGCTGCGCACCAATTTCGCTCACGCTATGCCCTGCCGTGAGCAAGCGAAACACCTGGTGCTCCCGGTACGAAAGCGCCTCCACGCCCACGGGCAGGCCTGGCTGGGCAGCGCGCACCACACTGGTGCGCTCCAGGGCACCGGCCAGCGCCTGGGCCGTGGTTTCGGTCAGGTAGCGCCCGCCCGCAGCCACCTTGCGCACCGCAGCCACCATGTCGTCGGGGTCGGCGCTTTTGTGCAGATAGCCCGCAGCGCCCATCTGGATGCAGCTCACGGCATACTGGCGCTCGGGGTAGGTGCTGAGCATCAACACCGGCAGCGCGGGCCAGGTCTTGCGCAGTGCCTGCAGCACTTCCAGCCCGTCCATGCCCGGCATGGCGATGTCCAGCAGCACCAGGTCAAGCCCCTGCGTGCCGCCAAGCTGTGCGACCTGTGACAGCACCTCGTGCCCCTGCGTGGCCTCGCCAGCCACCACGATTTCGGGTGGCCCGTTGGCCGGGTCGGCCAGCACCTGCTTGAGGCCTTCGCGGACGATGCGATGGTCGTCGCCCAGCAGCACGCGGATGGTGGCGCTCATGCCAGCTCCTGCGGAATCAGCAGGCGCAGACACGAGCCCCGGCCGGGCTCGCTGTGGATGTGCAACTGCCCCCCCAACTGCCGCGCCCGCTCGCGCATGCCCATCACGCCATAGGCGGTGGGCGCCTCCAGCGCCTGGCGGGTGGCGCCCACCCCGTTGTCGCGCACACGCAGTTGCAGCACATCGTCCTGCACGTCAATCGCAATGTCGATGGCGCTGGCCTGCGCGTGGCGGCCCAC
>JBKCTS010000354.1:0-5555 GCA_046318695.1 Acidovorax sp. | reverse complement strand
ATAACTCCCTGCGGTCTGCGCGGGCCCGGGCTCGGGCAGTCCACGGCGTTACTTTTCTTGCCAATAGCCATGCTATTGTCTGCAAAAAGCGCCTTGTGGCCTATCCCGATCCGCACCAGCGCATCCTCGCGAGGGTTATGCAGAGCTTCCTTAAGGTGGCTGACGTCGGTGGCGGCGGCGTGATTCACCGCATCATCTGCTGCGGGCTGCGCTGCGGGCGTGTGGTTGCCTGCCGCCATGGGAAAGCGCACTGCGCGCGGAAGCCACAGGTTGAGCGGCAAGCCCAGCAGCAGGTGCAGCCCGGCCCAGCCCATACAGGCGCCGCGCCAGCCCCAGTGCGACTCCATCCAGGCCGACAAGGGCCAGCCCACCGTGCTGGCAAAGCCCGCCACCAGCGTGATGCCCGTGATGGCCCCGCGCGAGTTTTGGCCATAGAGCCGCACCAGCGCCGCAAACGCCGCCTCGTACAGACCGCACCCCATGGCCACGCCCAGCAGCATCCATGCGGCAAACAGCCCCACCGGCCCCTGCGCCAGGGCCATGCCCGCCAGCGCTGCGGCAAACACCAGGCTGGCACCGACCAGCACCGGTCGCCCGCCATGCACGTCAATGGCGCGCCCCGCCAGTGGTGCCAGCAGGGCCGACACGATCAGCGCCACCGAGAAGGCGGCGAACACCGTGGGCGATGAAACGCCCAGGTCGCGCGCCATGGGTTCAGCCAGCATGGCGGGCAGGTAGTACGACGATGCCCAGGCCAGCGTCTGCGCCGTGCCCAGGCGGGCCACCATCCAGCCCTGGGGCACCGCGGAGGGTGTGGCCGTGTGGTTCATGGCGGCGTGGCCGTGCAGGGTGCGCGGCTGTGGGCGGGTTCAGCCAACGCGCTGGCCCTGCACCGGGGGCCAACCGTGCACATCGCCCAAAGCGGCCAGCAGCTGCCGCCCTGCATCTTCGAGGCGGTGGTCGTTGCACACCTCAATGCGCGCCAGCCCGGGCGGCAGCGCAAAGGCCATAGCGCGCTGCACCCGCGCCTGCACTTCGTCGGGGGTTTCTCGGCCCCGCGCCAGGAGGCGCTGGCGCAACACCGCTGCGCTGGCTGTGATGTGCACGGGCAGCAGCGCCGGAAACGCGGCCAGCGCCTGGGGCAGGTGCGCGCGCGAGCCATTGACCAGCACCCAGCAGCCGTCAGCCAGCGGCGCCAGCTGTGCCGTGCGGATGCCGTAGCCCAGGCCGTTGGCTTGCCAATGCAGCGCAAAGGCGCCGGCTTCGCGCAAGGCGGCAAACGAGGTGGCTGAGACGCTCTCGTGCATCTCGGTACCGGGCGCGGCGCTGGCGGCCGGCGGCCGGCTCAGGGTGCGCTGCGCCCAATGCAGCGGAAAGTGGGCGGGAAGATGGGCCCGCAGCCACGCCAGCAGGCTGTCCTTGCCCGCGCCCGAGGGGCCCATCACGTACACCAGGCGTGCTGTCACGGGCTCATCTCCACATGGTCGAGAAGCACAAAGTCTGCACCGGGCGTGGGCTCGGCAAAGATAGCCAGGCTGTTGCACCGCAGCGCAGGCAGATCCGAGAAAAACTGCTGCGCTGCGTCCAGCACCAGGTCGGCCGTGCGGGTATCGACCTGGCGCAGGTCGCCCGTGATCGACATGTGAAAACGGAATTCTTCCAGCACAAAGGGGTAGCCCCACAGCTTGAGCAGGTCGTCCTGCCGGGGCGTGAGCCCCGCCGAGCGCCGCCGCGCCAGCTCGGCGGCGCTCAGCGGCGCAGCAAGCGGCTGCAGTTGCGTCACGCACGCCGCTGCCGCAGCCTGCACCTGTGCGTTGGCCGCATGCGATGGCATGGGCACGAGCGCCAGAAAGTCGTCAATGCGCTCGACCTGCATGGGTGGCAGGGTAAAGCTTGAAAGGCTGCTGGCCAGCGCCTGCACGGCCTGGTGCAGGTCCATCCAGCGGGTGCCCGGCGCCAGGGCAAAGGGGGCTTTCAGCGTGCCGTGCCACCCGTAGCGGCGCGGCGCGGCCGTAAGCCGCTTAAGGTCGGCGGGCGCCACGCCGTGGATGTCCAGTTGCGGCAGCGGTTGCAGCTGCGCGGCGCAGCGCCCCAGCCAGTGACTGCCTGCCAGCCAACCCAGCGTGCCGGGGCTGGGCGCGTAGTACACCGCATAGCGATGGGCGGGCGCGGGCGTTTTCGGGGTGCTGGTTTCAGCGTTCATGGTGGTCAATCGTGAGTTTTACGCGGTCGCCCGCAAACCAGGCGCGGGCCCATTCGATGGGGGTGCCGCTGGTGTCCACATTCAGGCTCTCCACCTGCAGCACCGGCCGCGCTGCGGGCTGGTGCAATTGCTGGGCCACATCGCGCGTGGGCAGCTCGGCGGTGATGCGGCTCTCGCGCCGGGTGTAGTCGGCCACCCCGTGGGCCGCAAAGCCCGCGGTGATGGAGCCGGTCTCGCGCACCACCTGTGCCAGGTTGGCAAATCGCGGCAGTGGAAAGTAACGCTCGCTCAGGTGCAGGGGCTGGCCCTCGACCTCGCCCATCACGCGCAGCGCCAGCAGTGGACTGCGCGCGGGCACCTGCAGCGCGCGGGCCAGTGCGGCGGTGGCACGCACGGTGTCCTCGGTCAGCACCACCAGGCTGCCGCGCAAGCCGGCCTGCGCCAGGCCCTGCTGGTGACGCGTGCGCTTGCCAAGCGCCAGGTCGACCGCGAAGTCTTCTACATAGGTGCCGCTGCCCTGCGTGATGCGTACCAGCCCCTGGCTGCACAGGCTTGCCAGCGACCGGCGGATCGTGTGCCGGTTGACGCCGAACTGCTCGGCCAGGGCGTGCTCCGAAGGCAGTCGCTCGCCCGGGGCGTAGATGCCGCTGCCGATGGCCTCGGCCAGCTCGGTGGCAATGCGTGTCCAGAAGCTGTCGCGAGCCGGGCGCTGCGATGGTGACGGGGCAGGTTGTAGCGAAGATGAGGCAATTGGGTTGGCTGTCATGAAACGTACATGCGCGATCTTTAAGCTCGCGCCAGTTGTTCAATTTGTCTATACAACTTTCAGGGTACCACTTTCATGTTTCAAGCCTTTGACAACCCTGGGCCCGGCAGGCCGCTGGACCGCGCGCAGTGGATGGCGCTGCTGGCCCGGGCTCCGATCGGTCTGCTCGAGACTGCACTGCAGGACGATGCCAGCCGCCCCGCCCGCTGGCTGCGCGCCCCCGAGACGGGCCTGATGATGGTGCAGGGCCGTGCGGGCGGTACCGGTGAACGCTTCAACCTGGGCGAGGTCACCGTGACGCGGTGCGCCCTGCGTGTGCAGACGCTCTCGCCGGCCGACGATGCCATCGTGGGCGTGGGGTATGTGCTGGGTCGCTCGCACCGCCAGGTTCAGCTGGCTGCGCTGGCCGATGCGTTGCTGCAAGACCCTGCCCGCCAGTCAGCGCTGGACGCACAACTGCTCGAGCCCATCCGCAGCCACCTGCGCAGTGCCCATGCCATTCGCCAGGCCCGCGCCGCCAGCACCAAGGTGGACTTCTTCACCGTGGCCCGCGAAAGCGGCACCGATACCGACGAGAACGACGAATGAAAACCACCACGCTCGCGTCCCTGGGTTCGGGCTTCTCCAACGAGGCCTTTGGCAGCCAGGCGGTGTTCCGGGCTGCGCTGCAGGCGCTGTCGCACCCTGGCCGCCGCGTCGCGGTGGCGCATGACGCCGACACCCCCTCTGCCGGGCACGCTGCGTCCGCGGCCACCTTGCTGGCCCTGCTCGACAGCGACTGCACCCTCTGGCTGTCGCCCCGCCTCGCTGCCAGCGATGCGGCCGCATGGCTGCGCTTTCACACCGGCTGCACACTGGTCGCCGACCCTGGCGACGCCCGCTTTTTGTGGGTGGGCGAGGGCGACGCCTTGCCCCAGCTCAGCAGTCTGGCCCAAGGCACGGACATCTACCCCGACCAGTCGGCCACCTGCGTGCTGGATGTGGCGCGCGTTGATGAGGCGCAAGGGGCCGCAGACGCCTGGTGTCTGACCGGCCCTGGCATCCAGCACACGGCGTCGCTGCGTGTGGCCGGTGTTGCCGACGACTTCGAGCACCAGTGGGCCGCCAACCACGCCACGTTCCCCCGGGGTGTGGATGTGTTGCTGGGCACACCCACCCACATCGTGGGCTTGCCGCGCACAACGCGCATCACTCGCATCACCCCCCCTGCCGCCGCCATGCCCGGCACAAAGGTCTGACATGTACGTTGCCGTCAAGGGCGGAGAAGCCGCCATCCTCAACAGCTACCGGCTGCTGGCCGAGCAGCGCCGTGGTCACGCCACGCTGCCCGAGCTTTCAGTCGCGCAGATTCGCCAGCAGCTCAAGCTGGCGGTGGACCGGGTCATGACCGAAGGCTCGGTGTACGACCCCGAGCTGGCCGCGCTGGCCATCAAGCAGGCGGCGGGCGATCTGGTGGAGGCCATCTTCTTGCTGCGGGCCTACCGCGCCACGCTGCCACGCCTGGGCACCACCTGCCCGCTGGATACCAGCCGCATGGCGCTGGACCGGCGCATCTCCGCCACGTTCAAGGATCTGCCTGGCGGGCAGGTACTGGGCCCCACCTACGACTACACCCAGCGCCTGCTGGATTTCACTCTGCTGGCCGAGGGCAGGCTGCCCGACGCCGCGCGGCCGGCCGCTGACGCGCCCGCGGGCAACACGCCGCGCGTGGTCGACCTGCTCAACCACGAGGGCCTGATCGAAACGCGCCCGGTGCCGCCCGGCGACCCGGAGCCAACGGACCTGACCCGCCAGCCCATGCGCTTTCCCGCCGATAGGGCCACACGCCTGCAGAACCTCGCGCGCGGCGACGAAGGCTTCTTGCTGGCCATGGCGTACTCCACGCAGCGAGGCTATTCGCACTCGCACCCCTTCGTGGGTGAGGTGCGGCTGGGCACGGTGGCGGTGCACATCGAGCCCGAAGAGCTGGGCTTTGCCATCGACATAGGCGACATCGAGATCACCGAGTGCGAGATGGTGAACCAGTTTGCCGGCAGCAAGAGCCAGCCGCCGCAGTTCACGCGTGGCTACGGCCTGGCATTTGGGCACAGCGAACGCAAGGCCATGGCCATGAGTCTGGTTGACCGCGCGCTGCGCGCCGACGAGCTGGGCGAGCCGGTGGAGTCCCCCGCGCAGATGCAGGAATTTGTGCTCGGCCACAGCGACAGCCTGGAGGCCTCGGGTTTCGTGCAGCACCTGAAGCTGCCGCACTACGTGGACTTCCAGTCCGAGCTGGAGCTGGTGCGCAAGATGCGCGCCGCCGCCACAGCCGCCACCGCTGATCAGAAAGACGCCGCATGAACGCACCCATGGAACCCGCCGTGATGGACCTGCCCTCCGACGCCACCGCGGTGGATGGCCACTTCAACTTCGCCTACCTGGACGAGCGCACCAAGCGCATGATCCGCCGCGCCATCCTGAAGGCTGTGGCCATCCCTGGCTACCAGGTGCCGTTTGGCTCGCGCGAAATGCCGCTGCCCTACGGCTGGGGCACGGGCGGCATCCAGGTCACGGCGTCCATCATCGGTCCGCAGGACTGCCTCAAGG
>JBKCTS010000353.1:0-2941 GCA_046318695.1 Acidovorax sp. | reverse complement strand
CAGTCGGTGATCCGCAACGGCATCTTCGTCAATGCACCGGAGCTGCCCCAGGCCACCAGCACCGCCAACAACGGCTTCGACATCAAGGCCACCTATGCCGGCGAGCTGGCCATCGTGACAGACGCTGACGCTCTGGTGGCGCGCCTGAACCTGCTGCTGGCCGCGGGCCAGCTTTCGGCCGCCACGGTCACACTCATCGCAAACGCGCTCAAGGCCACTGCAGTCACCGCCACCAGCTCCGACAGCGCCAAGCTGGACCGCGTGGCGGCCGCCGTATTCCTGGTCATGGCGTCGGCCGAGTACCTGGTCCAAAAGTAGCACGCCCCACCGAACAGACCTCAACCAAAGGCACAAGCCATGCACCTTCTCCAACCAGAACTCCATACGCGTCGTGCTTTCCTGCGCAGGTCCGGCCAGCTGGGCCTTGCCGGCACCGCATTACCCTTCGCGCTCAACCTTGCGGCCATGGGTGAAGCCGCCGCGTTTGATGCGTCTGACTACAAGGCCCTGGTGTGTGTGTTTCTCTACGGTGGCAACGACTACGCCAACACGGTGGTCACCTACGACAACGCCAGCTACGACCGTTACAGCACCATCCGCGGCGGAGGTGCCGGGCGCACTGCGGGTGGCATTGCCCTGGCCAAGGCAGACCTGGCCGCGACCTTGCTCACGCCCAGCCCGGGTAAGGAACTTGCGGGCGGACGGCAGTACGCCCTGCACCCGACCATGACCGGGCTGACCAACCTGTTCAACACCGGCAAAGCGGCCGTGCAGCTCAACGTGGGGCCGCTGGTGGTGCCGCTGACGCGCACGCAATACAACAGCACCAACCGCACGCTGTACCCTTTGCCCCCGAAGCTGTTCTCGCACAATGACCAGCAGTCGGTCTGGCAGTCGTCGTCACCCGAGGGCTCCACCGTGGGCTGGGGCGGCAACCTGGGCGACCTGGCGCTGTCATCCAACAGCAATTCGCTATTCACCTGCATTTCGGTCACAGGCAATGCAGTGTTTCTTTCGGGCGACGCGGCCCTGTCCTACCAGGTCAGCACCAACGGCGCCATCGGCATCACTGGCGTCAAGAACAACGTCTACGGCTCGGCGGCAGTGCGCTCGGCGCTGACCACGCTGGTTCAGCAAACCAGCGGCCAGACCCTTGAAAACGAATACAACCGGGTGACGCGACGCTCCATTTCGTCGGAAACCCAGATTTCCAGCGCCCTGTCCTCGGTCGCGCTGGCCACGTCTTTTCCCACCGGAAATCCGCTGGCCGACCAGCTCAAGACCGTGGCCAGGCTCATTGCATCGCGCAGCGCGCTGGGCAGCAAGCGGCAGGTGTTCCTGGTCTCGCTGGGCGGCTTTGACCTGCACGACAACCTCATCAGCCAGCAACCCACGCTGATGCAGCGCCTGAGCGACGCCATGACATCTTTCTACAACGCCACCGTGGAACTCGGTGTGGCCGACAAGGTGACCGCCTTCACCGCCTCGGACTTCGGCCGCACCCTCAGCTCCAACGGCGACGGCTCGGACCACGGCTGGGGCAGTCACCACTTTATGGTGGGCGGCGCAGTCAGGGGGGCCGCCTTCTACGGCACGCCCCCACCCGTGAGCGTGACCAACACCACTGCCCCGGAAGACCAGTGGCATGTGGGCCAGGGCCGCCTGCTGCCCACCACGTCGGTGGACCAGTACGCCGCCACACTGGCCAAATGGTTCGGCGTGGCCGACAGTGAACTGGTGGGCATGCTGCCCAACATCACCCACTTTGGGGCCGCGGCAAACCGCCCGGACTATCCGGTGAACCTGGGGTTCATGGGCTGAAAACCGGCGGCGCAGGGCCGACGGACGGGGCGGACGGCCCCGGGTCGGCGGCGGGATCAGGCTCAGTTGCGCCGCGGCGGCAGGGTCTGCTCCAGCCAGGCCGCCACCTCGTCCGCCACCTGGGTGGACGCCTGCGCCAGTGCCGCCACGCCACCCGGCGCATCGGCGGTGCGGGCCGGCACGCTGGCGGTAAACACCTGCTGGCCGCGCAAAGTCTCCCCGTCGGGCAGCAGATCCACCACCGTGGCACGCACGCGGACCACGCCAGCGCTGTGGGTGGGCGTGGTGAAGATCTGGCTGAACTCCTCCAGCTCCACCCGCAGGACGGGCGGCAGTCGGCCGTCCAGTTCGGAACTGCGCGCCAGGGCCGCGCCGTTGTCGGGGCGCAGCACGGCGCGGTGCTGGCCCAGCCGCTCACGCAGGCGCTGGTGGAAAAGCATCGCCGGCGGCTGGTTCCAGCGCGCCTGGCTGTAAGGGCGCAGTTGCTGCGCATCCACATACGCCAGCCGATACAGCACGGTGTTGCTCTCCTCCACCACACCCGGCGCCTCGATGTCGTCGAGCGTGAGCGGCGGCAGCGGCTGCATGCGGCGCTCAGCCCGCATCGGCTCGATCGGCCCTGGCCCGAAGTCATACAGCGCGGGGCGCGACGGAGGCTGGGGCAGGGCCGAGCAACCCACCAAAAAAATCGAAGGAAAAATGGCTATTACGCTTGCTGTGTATGCCATAGACGCTACGTTTTTGATAGCAAACATGCAGCCTCCTCAGGGAGCGGTGAAACCGGGCTCGCCGGGGCCGGGCGGAATGCGGCCTGAGCCGTAGATGAACAACTGGGGGTTTTCCTGCACGCTGTTGGCGGTACGGCCAATCTGGCGCGCGGCGCGGCCCGTATCGTCGGCCGCGCGGTTCAGGCGGGGCAGTGTGGCGGTGCTGAACTGGTCGGCCGCGCGGGCCAGTGTCTGCGTGCCCTGGGTGATTTGGTCGATAGCGCCGCCCTCAGCCGAGAGACGCCGGGTGGTTTGACTGATATCGGTCGCCAGCGTGGTGACACTGTCGCCCGCCTGGCGCAGCGACTGCAGCGTCTGGCGCGCATCGCCAGCGAGCGGGGGCAAAGCGGCCA
>JBKCTS010000352.1:0-7414 GCA_046318695.1 Acidovorax sp. | reverse complement strand
GGTATGGGCTTCTTCGTGTTGGGTGTCGCTCATGACGTCCTCTGGTGTATCGGGCTGGTTCGATTTAACAAACCCTCAATTATATCTGCCAGCCTGTGCCCCGGAGCCCCCTCATCAGGCGCAAGCCGCGCGCTGCGGCCCAGGCCACCACGTTGCCGCGGGACGCAGCCTTCTTTGCGCCCGCCCTCAAGGCTCTCCGGAAGGCAACTTGGGTTGCAACAACGTGAGACAAGCCGGCCCCTTCGCCTGCTGGGATGTGTACAAAGAGCGTGGCGCAGGGCGCCAATATGGGCACTTCGCGGGCGCGGCCGACCAGTTTCCTACTGCGTGATGAAACGTGCCGCGATACCGATGCAGCAGCCATGTGGCGAAGTCGAACGCGGGAGGCTTCCTTCCTCGGTGCGGCTGCTGCTCGCCGGCATGGGTCGCGTCAGGTCCAAGGCGTACTGTGACGATTGCGCGCGCCGCTCCTGGGGCGCGCACTTCATGGTGGAATCTCTGCGATAGAACGTCGACCTTCAGGTTGCCGCGCCACAGGTATTGACAAGCACGCTTGCAGGGCTGTGGCAGAGCCCGCCGGACTTTAGTGGGTGCGTTTGCCGGTCCCTGTTGCGTGGAAGCGGCAGGGAGGGGCTGCATGCCCCTCTTGATGGGTTGATGCGCAATGCGGCTCTGCCGCAGTCCCGCTTCGACTTGCCGGTTGTGGGCTGAGCCGGTCTTGATGATTTTTATTGCGGCCTGGGCCTGCCGATCGGCGACGAACACACAGGACTGGCGTGAATGCGCGGCGATAGCCGCTCTACGGGATTCGGACCGGGTGGCGAATCCGTCCAATTTGCAAAGGCGGCTTCTGCGGCGTGCGATAATTATTCGCTTTGCTCAGCAAACGTGCGGCTGTAGCTCAGTGGATAGAGTATTGGCCTCCGAAGCCAAGGGTCGTGGGTTCGATCCCCGCCAGCCGCACCACATTTTTTCTCACAGCACCGGCTCGCTTTTCCGAAGCTGGGACGTTTTCGGCGATGAAAAAGTTAGTGCTATAATTCGAAATTCGCCGGAGGGGTGCCCGAGTGGCTAAAGGGGGCAGACTGTAAATCTGTTGGCTTACGCCTACACTGGTTCGAATCCAGTCCCCTCCACCAGCAATCGAGCAAGGCGTTGACAGTCCGAGTCAGTCGAGTGCTGATGCGGGCCGCGCGGTTGTGAGGCCGATGCGGGAGTAGTTCAATGGTAGAACCCTAGCCTTCCAAGCTAATGACGCGGGTTCGATTCCCGTCTCCCGCTCCACGGTTTGCTGATGCTGAATGAGTTGAGTTCTTGATGTCGGGTGTTCGGCGTCAGATGCCCATGTGGCTCAGTGGTAGAGCACTCCCTTGGTAAGGGAGAGGTCGCGGGTCCGATTCCCGCCATGGGCACCACTTGAGGGTGCGCCCGATTTGGGGTGTGCCGAGATTTTTCGTATTGATGTAGATTTTTTTCGGAGTCGGAAAAATGGCAAAAGGTAAGTTCGAGCGGACCAAGCCCCACGTCAACGTGGGCACGATCGGCCACGTGGACCACGGCAAGACGACGCTGACCGCAGCGATTGCCACCGTGCTGTCCACCAAGTTTGGCGGCGAAGCCAAGGCTTACGACCAGATCGACGCAGCGCCTGAAGAAAAGGCCCGCGGTATCACCATCAACACCGCCCACGTGGAATACGAAACGGCCAACCGTCACTACGCCCACGTGGACTGCCCTGGCCACGCCGACTATGTCAAGAACATGATCACCGGTGCTGCCCAGATGGACGGCGCCATCTTGGTGTGCTCGGCCGCTGACGGCCCCATGCCCCAGACCCGCGAGCACATCCTGCTGGCCCGCCAGGTGGGCGTTCCTTACATCATCGTGTTCCTGAACAAGTGCGACATGGTGGACGACGAAGAACTGCTCGAACTCGTCGAAATGGAAGTGCGCGAACTGCTGGACAAGTACGACTTCCCAGGCGACGACACCCCCATCATCCGCGGCTCTGCCAAGCTCGCCCTGGAAGGCGACAAGGGCAAGCTGGGTGAAGAAGCCATCATGAAGCTGGCCGACGCCCTGGACAACTACATCCCCACGCCAGAGCGCGCTGTGGACGGCGCATTCCTGATGCCCGTGGAAGACGTGTTCTCCATCTCTGGCCGCGGCACCGTGGTGACCGGTCGCGTGGAGCGCGGCATCATCAAGGTCGGCGAAGAAATCGAAATCGTGGGTATCCGCGACACGCAAAAGACCATCTGCACCGGCGTGGAAATGTTCCGCAAGCTGCTCGACCAGGGCCAGGCGGGCGACAACGTGGGTCTGCTGCTGCGTGGCACCAAGCGCGAAGACGTCGAGCGCGGCCAGGTGCTGTGCAAGCCCGGCTCGATCAAGCCGCACACGCACTTCACAGCCGAGGTGTACGTTCTGAGCAAGGACGAAGGCGGCCGTCACACGCCGTTCTTCAACAACTACCGTCCGCAGTTCTACTTCCGCACGACGGACGTGACCGGCGCGATCGAGTTGCCTGCCGACAAGGAAATGGTCATGCCTGGCGACAACGTGTCGATCACCGTCAAGCTGATCAACCCCATCGCCATGGAAGAAGGCCTGCGCTTTGCGATCCGCGAAGGCGGCCGCACGGTGGGCGCTGGCGTGGTTGCCAAGATCATCGCTTGAGAAGCCATCCACAGGGGTATAGCTCAATTGGCAGAGCGTCGGTCTCCAAAACCGAAGGTTGTAGGTTCGATTCCTACTGCCCCTGCCACTTGAATGTGGCCGAAACCAAGCCCGCCACGCCCTGGCGGGCTTCGGTGTCTTAAGTGATGTCGGTATCGGGAAGCAGGAATTACTGAAAAATGGCCACTTCACAGGTCGAAACTGTCAATACAGGCGCAAACAACGCCAAGCTGGCCGCTGCAGCGGTCTTGGTCATTGCGTCGGTGGCGGGCTTTTACTTGCTTGGCAAGCAAGGGGCTTTGGTCCAATGGGTAGCCCTGCTGCTAGGGTTGTCTGCGGCTGCGGGGGTGTTCCTTGTTTCCGAGACGGGCCGTCAGTTCATCGCCTTTGCAAAGGATGCGTGGCGCGAAGTCAAGAAGGTCGTCTGGCCTACTCGCAAAGAAACATTGCAGATGACTGCCTATGTGTTTGCCTTCGTGGTCGTCATGGCCCTTTTTCTTTGGTTCACCGACAAGACACTTGAATGGGTCCTGTACGACTTGATTTTGGGCTGGAGGAAGTGATGACAACCGAAGCGCAGATGAATGGGGTGCAATCCCCCGTGGCCACTTCGGATGGCGCCAATCCCGACTTGCGTTGGTACATCGTGCATGCCTACTCGGGTATGGAAAAAGCGGTCGAACGCAACATTCAGGAGCGGATCGCTCGCTCGGGCATGGATGCGAAGTTTGGACGCATCCTGGTGCCGACCGAAGAAGTCGTCGAAATGAAAAACGGGCAGCGCAAGACCACTGAGCGCCGCCTTTTCCCAGGCTATGTCTTCGTCGAAATGATCATGGACGACGATACCTGGCACCTGGTGAAGCACACGAACAAGGTGACCGGTTTCGTTGGCGGCGCCAAAAATCGACCTGCGCCGATCTCTGAAGAAGAGGTCCAAAAGATCGTCAGTCAGATGCAGGAAGGCACCGAGAAGCCGCGCCACAAGGTCGAGTTCATGGTCGGCGAGCTTATCCGAGTCAAGGAAGGTCCGTTCACCGACTTTAACGGGTCGGTGGAAGAGGTCAATTACGAAAAGAACCGCGTGCGCGTGTCCGTGATGATCTTTGGACGATCCACGCCGGTCGAATTGGAATTTGGTCAGGTCGAGAAGACCTGATCTGTGTCGGGCAACGGAACGTTGTCTGGCGATGGCGACCTTGCACCTTTCGACTCGGTGCATGCGTCAAGGACAGTGAGTCGTTAACCCCGGGGAGCCAAAGGCGGCAGTGTCCAGCTGAGGCGTTATTACCCGCAAGGAGCAAACTATGGCGAAAAAAATCGTCGGTTTCATCAAGCTGCAAGTGCCAGCTGGTAAGGCCAATCCATCTCCACCGATCGGCCCTGCGCTGGGTCAGCGTGGCCTCAACATCATGGAGTTCTGCAAGGCATTCAATGCGCAGACCCAGGGTGTCGAGCCAGGCCTGCCATTGCCCGTGGTCATCACGGCTTTTGCTGACAAGAGCTTCACCTTCATCATCAAGACGCCGCCCGCGACGACTCTGATCAAGAAGGCCATCAAGCTGGACAAGGGTTCTGCCAATGCTTTGAAGATCAAGGTCGGCAAGATCACGCGCGAACAGCTCGAAGAAATCGCCAAGACCAAGATGAAAGATATGAACGCAGCCAACGTCGACGCAGCTGTTCGTACGCTGGCCGGTTCTGCACGCTCGATGGGCGTCACGGTGGAGGGTTTGTAAATGTCCAAGCTCACAAAGAAACAAAAGGCCCTGCAGGGCAAGGTCGACAGCACCAAGCTTTACGCTTTTTCTGAAGCTGTTGCCATCGTCAAGCAAGCGGCGACTGCCAAGTTCGATGAATCCATCGACGTGGCTGTCCAGCTCGGCATCGATGCCAAGAAATCCGATCAAGTGGTTCGCGGCGCTGTGGTGCTGCCTAACGGGACCGGTAAGACGACACGCGTGGCTGTGTTCGCCCAGGGTGCCAAGGCTGAAGAAGCCAAGGCCGCTGGTGCTGACATCGTTGGCATGGACGACCTGGCCGCCATGGTCAAGGCGGGCGACATGCCTTTTGACGTCGTGATTGCTGCGCCTGATGCCATGCGCGTCGTGGGTACGCTGGGCCAGATCCTGGGCCCGCGTGGTCTGATGCCAAACCCCAAGGTTGGTACGGTCACGCCAGATGTGGCCACGGCTGTGAAGAACGCCAAGGCCGGCCAGGTGCAGTTCCGCGTCGACAAGGCGGGTATCGTGCACAGCACGATTGGCCGCCGCTCGTTTGACAACGAGAAGCTCCAAGGCAACCTGGCGGCTTTGATCGATGCGCTGAACAAGGCCAAGCCTGCATCGAGCAAGGGCCTGTACCTGCGCAAGGTGGCTGTGTCTTCCACGATGGGGCTCGGCGTTCGCGTTGATACCCAGACCATCGCAGCGTAATTGCAAAGAAATCTTCAGGCTTTTTCGAGAGCCTGATGTGGTGGGCTGGCTGCGCCTGCGGGCGTTGCCAGGCCATCCAAGACCGTTGGTGTGCGAATGCACTTAATCCTCTGGGGCCAACGCAGATGGCGATCCCGCTGCAGATGGAAATGAGTTTCCTAAACAGTTGGTCGCTGCAACAAGAGCGCGCATGAAGGCGAAAGCCTGAATGTGCAATTTAAGGAGTAGACCTTGAGTCTTAATCGCAGTGAGAAAGAAGCGGTCATCAGTGAAGTGACCAGCCTCGCCGCTAAAGCTCAAACGCTTGTGATCGCGGAGTACCGAGGTATCACGGTCGCCGACATGACCAAACTGCGTGTTGATGCTCGCAGCAAGGGCGTGAGCCTGAGTGTTCTGAAGAACACTCTGGCCCGCCGTGCTGTAGCAGGCAGCGCGTTTGACGTGGTGGCGGACCAGATGACCGGTCCTCTGATCTATGGCTTCTCCGAAGACGCCGTGGCCGCCGCGAAAGTGGTGGCCGACTTTGCGAAAACCAACGACAAGCTGGTGATTCGCGGTGGCGCTTTCGGTGGCAAGGCCCTGGATGTCAACGGCGTTAAGCAACTGGCCAACATTCCTCCCAAGGAAGTGTTGTTGGCCCAGCTTTGCGGCTTGCTTATGTCCCCAATGTCGCGCACAGCCGTTGTGCTGGGCGCGCTTGCGGCGAAAAAAGGCGAAGGCGCAGCCGCACCGGCTGCAGAACCTGCAGCGGCGTGATAGCCCGGCAGTCAACCAACAAAATCGTTAGGAAATCAAAATGGCATTCGATAAAGACGCATTTCTGACCGCGCTGGACAGCATGACGGTGATGGAACTCAATGACCTGGTCAAGGCCATTGAAGAAAAGTTTGGCGTGAGCGCTGCAGCCATGGCTGCTCCTGCTGCTGCTGGTGGCGGTGGCGCTGCTGCAGCGGCCGAAGAAAAGACGGAATTCAACGTGGTGCTGACGGAAGCTGGCGCCAACAAAGTGTCCGTCATCAAGGCTGTGCGCGAAATCACCGGTCTGGGCCTCAAGGAAGCCAAGGATTTGGTGGACGGCGCTCCCAAGAACGTCAAGGAAGGTATTGCCAAGGCAGACGCCGAAGCAGCGGTCAAGAAGCTGGTGGAAGCCGGCGCCAAGGCCGAACTCAAGTAATTCGGTCTTGCTCAAGGGCTGGAGTGTTCCTGTAACGGGCCTCCAGCCTTTGGTGCTTTCAGAGCGTACCCGAAAGCCTCGCTGCAAATGAGGCTTTCGAGTGTCTTCTGACCACCCCGACAGCAGAAGATGCCTTGGTTCGGGTGATGTGCAACGCATCACCGTCCGCCATGGTTGGTAGTGGCCAACCGCCAAGCCCGCAGTGACTGCTCACCCTGCGGGTCAGTCGTCGAAGACCCAGGACTCATGTCTTTGCCCGGAGATCTCATGGCCTATTCCTTTACCGAACGCAAGCGAATCCGCAAAAGTTTCGGCACCCGCGATAGCGTGCTCGAAGTCCCTTACCTGCTACAGATGCAGAAGGACGCCTACACCGCTTTCCTGCAGGCAGATAAAGCACCCCAGAAAAGAACCATAGAAGGTCTTCAGGCTGCATTTGACGCAGCCTTCCCCATCGTCTCGCACAATGGTTTTGTGGAGATGAAGTTCATCGAGTACAACCTGGCCAAGCCAGCGTTTGATGTGCGCGAATGCCAGACGCGTGGTCTGACCTTTGCCTCGGCGGTGCGCGCCAAGGTCCAGTTGATCATCTATGACCGCGAATCGTCGACATCGCAGTCCAAGGTGGTCAAGGAAGTCAAGGAACAGGAGGTCTACATGGGCGAAGTACCGCTCATGACCGACAAGGGCTCTTTCATCATCAATGGTACTGAGCGCGTGATCGTCTCGCAGCTCCACCGCTCGCCTGGCGTGTTCTTCGAACACGACAAGGGCAAGACGCACAGCTCGGGCAAGCTGCTGTTCTCGGCCCGCATCATTCCTTACCGCGGCTCGTGGCTCGACTTTGAGTTCTACCCCAAGGTCATCCTGTATTTCCGTGTCGACCGTCGCCGCAAAATGCCGGTCACGATCCTTCTCAAGGCGATCGGCCTCAATCCGGAATCCATCCTTGCGAATTTCTTCGTCAACGACAACTTCCGCCTGATGGACAGCGGCGCGCAGATGGAATTTGTGCCTGAGCGCCTGCGTGGCGAGGTCGCGCGTTTCGACATCACCGACAAGTCGGGCAAGGTCATCGTTGCCAAGGACAAGCGCGTGACGGCACGCCACACCCGCGAGCTGGAGC
>JBKCTS010000351.1:0-7112 GCA_046318695.1 Acidovorax sp. | reverse complement strand
TTTTACCGGTCCGCTGCCCGAGGCGGCCCGCCTGTTCCTCAAAGGAGAGCTTGCTTCATGAAATTACCACTAAACAAGCCTTTTGCGCGCGTTGCGAAAGCGATAGTTGCTACATTATTTGTAGCGTATGGCGTTGGCATCCATGCCCAAAACATCACGATGGCGTCCACCACGTCCACCGAGCAGTCGGGCCTGTTTGCCCACCTGCTGCCTGAGTTCAAAAAGGCCAGTGGTCTGGATGTGAAGGTGGTGGCGCTCGGTACGGGCCAGGCCCTGGACATGGCCCGTCGCGGGGATGCCGATGTGCTGTTTGTCCATGACCAGGCGGCCGAGGAGCTTTTTGTGTCCGACGGTTGGGGCCTCAAGCGCTACCCCGTGATGTACAACGATTTCATCCTCATCGGGCCCAAGGAAGACCCGGCAGGCACACGCGGAAAGGACATCGTCGCGGCCTTGCAAAGACTCGCAGCCGCCAATGCAGGCTTCATCTCGCGCGGCGACAAAAGCGGCACGCACGCCGCAGAGCTTCGCTACTGGAAGCTGGCCGGCGGGGATGCACCCAAGGGCGCGGGCTACAAGGAATGCGGCTGTGGCATGGGCCCGGCCTTGAACATCGCAGCGTCCAGCGGTGCCTATGTGCTGGCCGACCGTGCGACGTGGCTCAACTTCAAAAATCGCGCTGACATGGCGGTGCTGGTGGAGGGTGATACGCGGCTGTTCAATCAGTATGGTGTGATCGTCGTCAACCCCGCGCGCCATCCGCAGGTGAAGGCGACGGATGCCCAGAAGTTTGTGGACTGGGTTGTCTCGCCAGCGGGGCAGGGCGCCATCGCGGCCTATCGGATCGGCGGGCAGCCGCTGTTTTTTCCGAACGCTGCGCGGTAAGCGGGGGCGGCGCGAACGGTTGGCGGGATCAGGCGCTCAGATTGCCCTGGAGGGCAACCTTGCACCCGGCAACGGCGGGCGCGGGCTGCCCGCTGGGGTCTTGCGCGGCATCACCCGGCGTGTGCTGCAGCAGGGCCTGCACCGCGCGGCGCATGGGTTCGAGCTGCGCTGCGCACCAGGCGGGCACTTGGCCGGCAGGGATGGGCTTGCTCAAAAGGTGGCCCTGGATGAGGCCATGGCCGGCAGCCTGCACGGCACGCAGTTCGGCGACCGTTTCAACCTAAAAACGGCAGTTGGATGCATTTGCCAGCGCTGTCACCCCAAAGGTGAGGCTGCAAAAATAACCCAAGGCCCGAGTCCACGCGGTGTGCGGCAAGATGACAAGCGGTCAACTGCCGTTTTTAGGTTCAACCCCTTCGACCACCACTGTCAGGCCCAATGCCGCCGTCCGCGGTGCGGCGGGTTTTTCACGGCTGCGCAATTGCGCCGGGGCGCATGCAGGTCGGGGCTTGGGCGTGCCCGCCGCCTGCCTGTGGTTCAGTTGACGACCGCGATGCCCTTGATCTGCACGAACAAGGCCTTGCCAGGGGCCACGCCCAAGGCCTGGGCGGACCGTTGGGTGATTCGTGCCAGCACGCGCAGCTCACCGAGTTCGAGCGCCACCATGCACTGGCCAGGGCTGTCCTCGGTCACGGCGGCTACGGTGGCGGGCAGGACGTTCAGGATGCTCGTTCCCACCGGTGCCGCCAGGGTCAGGCTGACGTCGCGGGCTTGCAGGCGCAGGCGTAGCCGCTGGCCGGGCACGCGTGGCACCGCACTCACCAGCAACAGTTCGCCATGACCGAAGTCCACGGTGGTCACATGGTCCAGCGGGTCATGCCGCGTCACGGTGCCTTCCACCATGGTGGCGGCGGCGTCGCCGTGGGCCAGCGGCAGGTCCAGCCGGGTGATGAGATCTTCCGTAGCGCCGTGGGCTTGTACGCGGCCGGCGTCCATCAAGACCATGTGGTCTGCCAGCCGGACGACCTCATCGATGGAATGGCTGACATACAGCATGGGGATATCCAGGCTCTGGTGCAGCGTCTCCAGGTAGGGCAGTACCTCTGCCTTGCGCTGCGCGTCCAGTGCCGACAACGGCTCGTCCAACAGCAGCAGGCGGGGGCTGGCGGCAAGGGCGCGGGCGATGGCCACGCGCTGGCGCTCGCCGCCGGACAGGGCCTCTGGTTTGCGCGCCATCAGCCCACCAATACCCAGCAGGTCCACCACATCATCGAGCGTCACCTTGCGGCGCGCCGCAGGCGTGCGCTGCAATCCATACGCGATGTTGCCGTGCACGGTCAGGTGGTCGAACAGGCTGGGCTCCTGAAACACATACCCCAGCGCGCGCTGGTGCGTGGGCTTCCAGACACCCCGCGCGTCGTCCTGCCACGGCTCTCCGTTAACGGATACATGACCGGGTCGGGCGCGCTCGAGCCCGGCGACAGCCCGCAGGCAGGTCGTCTTGCCGCAGCCCGACGGCCCAAAAAGTGCCGTGACTCCGCGCCCGGCAAGCCGCAGGTTCACATCCAGGGTAAAGCCATGGCGCACCAGAAAGAGTTGCGCCGTGATTGCGTCGCCGGGCATGTCGATCGGCATCACCGTGCCACCGAAAAAGACGGGCTGCGCCGGGTGAGGTTCAGCGCCAGCAACACCACAAATGAGAACGCCACCATGCCGCCCGCCAGCCAGTGGGCCTGGGCGTATTCAAGCGCCTCCACATGGTCGTAAATCTGCACTGACACCACCCGGGTGATGCCCGGGATATTGCCGCCCAGCATGAGAACCACCCCGAATTCGCCCACGGTGTGGGCAAAGCTCAGGATGGCAGCCGTGGTGAATCCTGACCGCGCCAGTGGCAACGCCACCGTGAAGAACCGGTCGAGCGGCCCCGCGCCCAGCGTGGCTGCGGCTTCGAGGGGGCGCTGCCCGATGGCCTCAAACGCATGCTGCAACGGCTGCACCGCAAACGGAAGCGAGTAGATCAGCGAGCCCACCACCAGACCCCAGAAGGTAAAGGGCAGGGTGCCCAGCCCCAGCCACTGCGTGAACTGGCCCAGCGGGCCGTTGGGCCCCATGGTGATCAGCAGGTAGAACCCGATGACCGTGGGCGGTAACACCAGCGGCAGCGCCACCACCGCCGAGACCGGCCCGCGCCATCGGGAACGCGTGTAGGCAAGCCACCACGCCAGCGGCGTGCAAAGTATGAGGAGCAGCACCGTGGTGGTCGCCGCCAGACGCACCGTGAGGCCAATGGCGGCGAGATCAGCGCTGGTAAACGGCATGGGCGTTGCTGGCGAAGGGTCGGTGGATTTCAGGCGTCATAGCCATGATCCCGCATGATGCGGCGGGCCGTGTCGCCGCGCAGGTATTGCAGCAACGCGATCGCCGCGGCGTTGCCCCGCCCGGCCAGCAGCAGCGCGGCGTCTTGCCGGATGGGCGTGTGCAGGGTGGCGGGCACGCGCCAGGCAGATCCCCGGGCAATGCGGCCGCCTTCCATGACCTGAGACAAGGCCACAAAGCCGAGTTGCGCGTTGCCGGATGCCACAAACTGAAAGGCTTGGGCAATGTTCTCACCCAGAACCCAGCGCGGCTGCAGGGCGGTGGCAAGCCCCATCGTCTCCATGACCTGTACCGCCGCTGCGCCGTAGGGTGCCACCTTGGGGTTGGCCAGGGCGATGTGCCGGAAACCGCCCGACTTGAGCACGGCCCCCTGGTCGTCCACCAGCCCAGGCTGGGCACTCCAGAGCACCAGGGCGCCGGTTGCGTAGGTGAACCGCGAGTTTGCTACCACCTTGCCTTCGCGCTCCAGCCGCGCGGGGGTGGCTTCGTCTGCCGACAGCAGCACCTGAAACGGTGCGCCGTGCGTGATCTGGGCATAGAACTTTCCGCTGGCGCCAAACGACAGGGTGACCCGGTGCCCGGTGTCGGCTTCGAACGCTGCAACGATCTTGTGCATGGGCGCGGTGAAGTTGGCGGCCACGGCCACCGAGACCGAATCCGCACGCGCTGCCTGCATGCAGGCAGCACCCAGTGCGAGGCAGGCAATGACGCAGACAGAGCGTAGTGTGGTGAGGGGCAGCATGTCGCGGATGAGCGCTAATCATTCGTAGCGTAGCGCATTGACGCGGCGCAGTTGCCACCCAGCACTGGCAGGCCCTCGCATCCGCTGCCGAGAGCGTTTCATCCGGGGCTGCCCCTGCGAGTGCGCCCCAGCGGCGGTGCAATCAGCGCAAGGCGGTCGGCGAGCCATGGTGGCGCGGCAGACTGCCTCCTCCCCTCACTGATGGATATGGGAACGTGCGAACACCCAGTCGAACACTGCGTTGTTGTGCAGTGCAACATGCTTCAATTTGCGAATATCTGCTGCATGAAGTGGCAAATTGAGGGTTGTCCCTAGGGATGTCGAGAACGGCCAGGCACAAGATTAGATGTGCGAGACCAGCCAACACCATTCCAGGAGACAGACCTATGCAAGTCCAGTTCACGGTCAACGGGCGCGCCGCCAGTGTTGACGTACCTCCCAACACCCTGCTGGTGCATGCCCTGCGGGAGCACCTGCAGCTGACCGGCACCCATGTGGGTTGCGACACCAGTCAGTGCGGGGCGTGCACCGTGCATGTCAACGGCCGTGCAGTCAAGTCGTGCGCGATGCTGGCGGTGCAGGCGCAGGGCGCCACGGTGCAGACCATCGAAGGCCTGGCCGCACCCGACGGAACCATGCACCCCATGCAGGCTGCGTTCAAGGAATGCCATGGCCTGCAATGCGGCTTTTGCACGCCGGGCATGGTGATGAGCGCTGTGGACCTGTGCAAGAACCACCCGCACGCCACCGAGGGTGAGATCCGCGAGTTGCTGGAGGGCAATATCTGCCGCTGCACCGGCTACCAGAACATCGTTCGCGCCGTGCAGCAGGGTCAAAAGGCCATGGCCGCCTCGGCCTGAGCCCACGCAACAACACACCGCCAAGGAGACACGATCATGGGTGCATCCGACTTCTCGAACCTTCCGCACATCGGCGAGTCCGTTCGCCGCAAGGAAGACTACCGCTTTCTGACCGGCGCAGGCCAGTACACCGACGACGTGGTGCTGGCCGCGCAAAGCCATGCCGTGTTTGTGCGTTCGCCGCTCGCGCACGCCAAGATCAATCGCATCAACGTGGATGCCGCCAAGGCCGCGCCCGGCGTGCTGGGCGTGTTTGTGGGCGCTGATGTGGCAGCCGACAACATCAATGGCCTGCCCTGCGGCTGGCTCATCACCAGCACCAACGGCGATCCCATGAAGGAGCCACCGCACCCCATCCTGGCCCAGGGCAAGGTGCGCTATGTGGGCGACCATGTGGCCATGGTGGTGGCGCTCACGCAGCAGCAGGCACGCGACGCGGCCGAGCTGGTGGAGGTGGACTACGACGAGTTGCCCGCGGTGGTCAATGTGGCCGATGCGGCGGCGGGTGCGGTCGCGGGTGCGGGTCTGCACGACATCGCGCCCGACAACCACTGCTTCAAGTGGGCCCTGGGTGACAAAGGCGCGGTCGATGCCGCTTTTGCCAGCGCCGCCCATGTGACCCGGCTCGATCTGGTCAACAACCGCCTGGTGCCCAACGCCATGGAGCCGCGCGCCGCGATTGGCAGCTACAACCGCGCCAGCGACGAATACACGCTGTATGTCAGCAACCAGAATCCGCACGTCGAGCGCCTGTTGATGACGGCCTTTGTGATGGGCCTGCCCGAGCACAAGGTGCGCGTGATTGCGCCCGATGTGGGCGGTGGATTCGGCTCCAAGATCTACCTGTACGCCGAAGACGTGTGCCTGACCTGGGCTGCCAAAAAGCTCAACCGCAACATCAAGTGGGTGGCTGACCGCAGCGAGGCGTTCCTCTCCGACGCCCACGGCCGCGATCATGTCAGCCACGCCGAGATGGCCATGGACAAGGATGGCAAGTTCCTGGCCCTGCGGGTGCACACGGATGCCAACCTGGGTGCCTACCTCAGCACCTTTGCCAGCGCCGTGCCCACCATCCTGTATGCCACGCTGCTGGCGGGCCAGTACACCACCCCGCAGATCTATGTGGAGGTGGACTCGTGGTTCACCAACACCGCGCCCGTGGATGCGTACCGCGGAGCAGGCCGGCCCGAGGCCACGTACCTGCTCGAGCGCCTGGTCACGCGCTGCGGCTGGGAGATGGGGCTGTCGCAGGACGAAATCCGCAAGCGCAACTTCATCACCCAATGGCCCTACCAGACGCCGGTGGCCCTGCAGTACGACACGGGCGACTACCACGCCTGCATGACGCAGGCACAGCAGCTCGCCGATGTGGCGGGCTATGCGGCGCGCAAGGCCGCCAGCGAAGCCAAGGGCATGCTGCGCGGCATGGGGTATTCGTCTTACATCGAGGCCTGTGGCATCGCGCCATCGAACATTGCCGGTGCCCTGGGCGCCCGCGCGGGGCTGTTTGAATGCGGTGAGGTGCGTGTGCACCCCACCGGCAGCGTGACCGTGTTCACCGGCTCGCACAGCCACGGCCAAGGGCATGAGACGACCTTTGCGCAGGTGGTGGCGGCGCGCCTCGGTATTCCGGTGGACAACGTGGACATCGTGCATGGCGACACAGGCCGCGTGCCGTTCGGCATGGGCACCTACGGCTCACGCTCCATCAGCGTGGGTGGCGCGGCCATCATGAAAGCGCTGGACAAGATCGAGGCCAAGGCCAAGAAGATCGCGGCCCACCTGATGGAAGCCAGCGACGCCGACATCGACTTTGTCGGCGGTGAATTCAGCGTGCGCGGTACCGACAAGAAGATCCCGTTTGCCCAGGTGTCCCTGGCGGCCTACGTGCCGCACAACTATCCGCTGGATGTGCTGGAGCCGGGGCTGAACGAAACCGCGTTCTACGACCCAACCAACTTCACGTTCCCGGCGGGCACCTACATCTGCGAGGTCGAGATCGACCCCGCCACCGGCAGCACGCGGGTGGACAAGTTCACGGCGGTGGACGACTTCGGCACCATCATCAACCCGATGATCGTGGAAGGGCAGGTGCACGGCGGGCTGGTTCAGGGCATTGGGCTGGCCCGGATGGTAAACTGCGTGTACGCCCGAGAGACGGGGCTGATTCGGACCGGCATCTTCATGGTCTACGCCTTGCCGCGCGCGGATGACTTTCCTGAGTTCTAGCTGGGCCATGTGTGCAC
>JBKCTS010000350.1:0-2617 GCA_046318695.1 Acidovorax sp. | reverse complement strand
ACGGCTGCCTGCGCGAGCTGCGCGAAGAGACCCGCCTGAAGATCCCGGTCCCGGTCCTCAAGGGCTCCATCAAGGGTACGAACGTCTTCGATCACCCCGAACGCAGCCAGCGTGGCCGCACCATCACCCACGCGCATTACTTTGACCTGGGCAACACTGCCTTGCCCCATCTGACGGCCGATGATGACGCGCAGGAAGCGCAGTGGGTGCCGATCGACGCGCTTGGCGGGCGCGAGGATGAGTTCTTCGAGGATCACTTTCACATGCTCGACCACTTCCTCGGCCTGAGGCTGCGGCCCTGAAGCGCAAGGCGATCACGCACGCGGGCGGCTGGGGCTTGCGTGCAGCGCAGAGTGCATCCACAGGAGGCTGACCGCCACCCCAGTGCCCAGCAAAAAGGACCTTGCGCCGCAGGGCGCAAGGTCCTCGTTGGTGAGCGGCGGCTGCTGCCGATCGCGCCGTGGCGCGATCAGACCGTAGCGTCCTTGAGCTTCTTGAGCGCGCGCGTCTTGATTTTCACGGAAGCGGGTTTGGCCGGGAACCAGCGTTCTTCGCCCGTGAACGGGTCCTTGCCAAAACGCTTTTTCTTGGCCGGGATCTGTTGCAGGCCGATCTTCATGAGGCCTGGCAGCGTGAATTCGCCGGAACCCTTCTTGTGCACCGAGCCCAGAATGGCGGCCTCCAGCGCGGCCAGCACGGCCTTGGCGGCCTTGGGCTCCACGCCCGATTGCTCGGCAAGATGGGCCCCGAGCGTGGTCGTGTTGAAAACCGTCTTGATCGGCTTGAGCGCAGCGGGCGCGGGCTTTGCAGCAGGCGCTGCCTTCTTGACGGGTGCAGCCGCCTTGGCGACCTTGGTAGCGGGGGCGGTGGTTTTCTTTGTAGTTGCCATGATGTTGTCTGGTTGGGTCTGTGTTGTTGGCTCTTTAGCTCCAAGAGCCCACCGATTTTATGTGCGTCTTCAGGATCGGATACGGGCGGGCTGGGGGGGGGCGGCCCTACTGCTTGAAGACCACCGCCTCCAGTTGCATGGCCTTGATCGTGTCAGCCGCCTTGTTTGCAAGCGCGCGTGTCGGGTAAGGGCCTACGCGCACCCGAATGCGGGGCCCCGCAGGCGTCGACAGCTCCTGGCGGAAAGCGGGCAGCCCTTCGTTGAGCAGCCGTGCCTGCGCTTTGCGTGCGTTGGCTTCTTGGGCGAACAGCCCCACGTTGATGTAGTAGCCCGGCAGACTGCCCACCGCTGGGGGCACCGCGTCATCCGCGGCGGCAGGGGTGCCGTTGCTCGCCGATTCAGGGGTTGCCGATGTATTTTTTGCAGGCTTGCCGGCAGCGCGCGATGCGGCAGGTGCCGCCGGGGCTGGGGCTTGCGCGGTTGCTTTGCGCTGGCTGGCCGTGTCGCGTGGCGGCGGGCTGGCAGGCTTGCGGGGCGGGGGGGCGGCAGAGGCGGGTGCCGCCGCGGCAGGGGCAGCAGCAAGGGCAGGAGGCGATGGGGCGGGGCCTTCGGTGTCGGGCGCGCGGGTCTCGGCAACCGCAGCAGATGCGGCAGGCGGCGCAACGGCGGACGCGGGTGTTGCAGGGGCTGCAGGCGCGACGGAAGAAATGTCCTGGGCGGCGGGGGCGCTGGCTGCGGCGCTGGGTGCGGCCTTTGAAGCGGCTGCGAGCGGTGTGGCGGGGGCTTTGGCCTCAGCCCCCGCGGCCTCTGCGGCCACGGGTAAGGATGCCGCCGCGCTGGCGGAGGCGGCCTGCGCCACGGTCACCTCGGGTTCCATCGCAAACTGTGGTTTGGTGGCGTCTTGCGGGATCAACAGGTAGGCCACTGCGGCGGCGGCCACGAGGGCCACATGCCCCAGCACCAGCAGTTGCAGGCGTCTTCGCGTGCTGGCCTGACCCGCCAGCATCTCGCAGGCCTCTGGCACCGTGTGGGCTGCGGCGAGCGCGCGGGTGATGCGCTTGCGGATGTCGTTGTGCAGCATGGCGTTGCCATACAGACCCGGCACCGCAAACGCCAACATGGCCACCGTGGCCAGAACGCCCCATTCGATTCCTTGGGGCCACTGCAGCAGCACGCGCCCCAGCGCAAACACCAGCAGCGCCACCCCCTCGGCGGCCGCCACGTACACCAGCGCCGGGCTCCACAACTGGCGAAACACCATCCAGCCCAGCGTGAACAGGCTGGCGGCCCAGTTCCAGGTGGTGGTTGTGCGACCCGTCTCGTCAAAGCGCTCGAACACGGGCAGGTAGTACGCGCTGTTCAGCGGCCCGAGCGCCGCGCGGTACAGCGCGTTCATGGCGTTGTCCGATGGCGAATCCGGCGACGTGGCGGGAATCGGGGAGTCTGCAGAGTCCGTGTTGGCGTGCATGCCCAATTCTGTCATGCACCGCTGCGATGGCGGGCCCCTGGCGCTGCGCAAAGCCTGCGGCGTTGCGCGCGGGCATCGCCGGGTACACCGTTCACGGTGGCACGGGAGTGCAGTGATCGCAATCCGGCCAAAAATTATGATAAAAAAGGCTTATCGCGCTTGCCTGTATTCGATTTATAGCTATCAAAAAAATAGCATTAGGGCGGGCAATCCAGTCAAGCGCCTCGCACCATCGCCATGATCTTGCCAGCGTCCAGCGT
>JBKCTS010000349.1:0-3323 GCA_046318695.1 Acidovorax sp. | reverse complement strand
AATCGTGAGTAGCCTTTCGATCAATGCAAGTTCATATCAAAATAGTTACAGCCTGAATTTGGCTGAACGATTGATGCAGCTTCAACCCGGCCTGGGTGCGCCTGAAGGATCGCAACAGCAGCCTGCCAGCTTACGGCTCGTTGCCCAAGCCCAACCTGGTAAAAAAATCAAGGTTGAATACAATGACCTGCAAAATGAGCCGAGATTTCCAAATGAGGGCAAAAAGTTTACCAGGAAGGAAATTCTTGTAAACGACAAATTGGATCTGCGTGGCGCCAACCTTAGTTTTATCGATCTGTCGGGTCTCGACCTTAGTAAAAGAGATCTAACAGCAGTCAATCTGCGTGGTGCAAATTTAAGCCGTGCTAATCTCCGTTATGCAAAGCTGATGAACGCATCGCTAGCCGGAGCCAACTTTACCGATGCATTAATGTCTCGCGCCAAGTTATCTAATGCGGATTTGATTCGGACAAAATTTCTCGGTACTGTGTTAGAACGTGCAAATATGAAAGGTGCCGATTTATCGGGCGCACGGATACACCGCTGCAACCTCTACAAGGCGGATCTAAGATCGGTTCGATTTTTTGATCTTGCAGTGGTAACCGATTCGGAGTTCATGGGGGCAAATTTGTCGGGTTTGAAATTTCCGAAGCTGGGAATTTCCCATTTTCCGAAGCTTGAGGGCGCTATCTTGACTAATGCAGACCTGTCACTTGTGAATCTTCGTGGTGCCGAGTTAAAGGAAGCCGATTTGACGGGAGCCAATTTGGGGCGAGCCGATTTGAGGGGGGCCGATTTGAGGGGTGCCAATTTGACACGCGCCGATCTGACGGGGGCAGAGGTCGCAGGTTCAAAAGGGCTAAATAACGAATGGAAGCGGCCTTGGTAATTTTTGAGTGAAATGGGAGTACTTGTGGAATTAAAAACGTTTCCACGTGTAACAGACTGCTGAAATACAAACCCCCTGCAACTCCAATAATCTGATGCTCACTTATCCCTGTGGGACATCAAACAATCGCTTGTAGGCCGTTTTATGAGGCCGAGCTTTTGCAGTTGACATCAGCAAACCAGTGTTTTGGCAGCCTGCTCGGCCTTCACCCACCCTCTGATGGCCGAGCGGGTTCCATCTGATCACGCATCAGCGCCACAAACCGCGCCGCCCCCAGCCCCAGCGGCCGCTCCTTGGACCACACCACGTCCACCCACAGCGCGGTGTCGTTGCTCAGGTTGTCAAAGGGCATCTCCACCAGCCGGCCCGATTCGATGCGCGGCTGTACCAGGGCGCGGGGCTGCCAGCCCCAGCCCAGACCGGCCTCGATCAGGCCCAAGGCGGCCAGGTGGTTGTCGGTGCGCCAGTGGTGGCGGGCAAACACAAAGCGCGGGTCGGTCTGCGCCAGGTCGCGGCTGGCCACCACGATCTGGCGCGTGGTGGTCAGGTGCTCCTCGCGCAGCATGGCGCTGGCGGGTGGCTCGCCGCGGGCTTGGGCGGCTGCACGCGCGGCTGTCAGCACGGGGTGCTCGGGGGCCATCACGGCCACCAGGGTTTCGGTGCCCACTTCCTGGAAGCCCTCGCGCCCGTCGATGCTGGGCCGCTCGAACACCAGCGCCAACTGGGCCCGGCCGCTGTGCAGCAGGGCCAGCGCATCGACCTGTGGCGCGGCCAGCACCTCCACCTGCAACAGCGGGTAGTCGTGCGCCAGCGCGGCCAGCGGGGCCGTCCAGCGGGCGGCCAGCAGCTCGGGCGCAATGGCCAGGGTCAGCCGCTCTTCCAGGCCTTGCGTCAGGGCCAGCGCCTGGGCATTGAGCTGGCGCAGTTGCCCGGCCAGCAGCCGGGCCTGGGGCTCCAGCGCGCGCGCCGCCGCCGTGGGGCGGGGCTCGCGGCCGCTGCGGTCAAACAACTGCACCGCCAGCTCGGCCTCCAGGTGGGCGATCGTCATGCTCACGGCCGACGGCACGCGCGACAGGGCCCGCGCGGCCGCTGAGAACGAGCCGTGATCGAGGGCCGCCAGAAACACCTGCACGCTGTCGGATGAAAAAGCCAAGGCCGCAACCTATCAATATTTCTGAAATAAGCTGACTTTATATATCAGACCGTCACACATAAAGTGCCGCCATGTCTGCTTCTTCCTTTGCCGAGCCGTGGTTGCTGAGCCTGCAGGGCCCCCGGCGCCGCGTGATCTACGTCACCCTCTACGAACTGATCGCCATTGCCGCGGCCACGCTGGGCCTTTCCGCGCTGAGCGGGCACGGCGTGGGGCATTCCGGCGTGCTGGCGGTGGCGGCGTCGGCCATCGCCGTGGCGTGGAACGTGGTGTTCAACGGGGCCTTCGAGCGCTGGGAGGCCCGCCAGCCGGTGCGCGGCCGCAGTGTGCGCCGCCGCGTTGCCCACGCGATCGGCTTCGAGGGCGGCCTGGTCTTCATGCTGGTTCCGCTGTTTGCCTGGTGGTTCAACGTGAGCCTGTGGCAGGCCTTCTTGATGGACCTGGCGCTCATCGTGTTCTTCCTTTGCTACACCTTTGTCTTCAACTGGGTGTTCGACCGGGTGTTCGGGCTGCCTGCGTCCGCCCTGGGGCACTGAGCAGGGCATTGCCAATTTGCTATTTATTCGATAGCACAAATGGCAGTACTGTCGAGCGCAGTGGCCTGATTTGATTGAGATTCACACCTGAAGCGGCTGCCCCGCGATGGCGGCAGCGGCGGCGTGCGTGTGCCCCCCAGCTTTTCGAAGATGTGCTTCAGGTGCTTGTTCACCGTACGCGGGCTCATGCCCAGGATGTCGGCCATGTCGCGATGGGTCTTGCCCCGGCGGACCAGGACAGCACCCGGGCCTCGCGCGGCTTGAGGGGATTGCCTGCATGCCCCATCCAGCGGTTGGCGCTTGCCCCTAAAATCCCCCCCTTGCCCAAGGAGCGTTGCAGCGCCAGCCCAGGCCCACCCGCATCGGTGGCTGGCTGGCGTCAGGCTTGGGCTTTCGGCACATTTGCACGGCCCATTGCAACGACGCTCACCTGTTTTTTCGTGTTTTTGCACAGGTGAGTTCCATGTCTGCCATTTCTTTGCCCCCCATGAAGCTCTCCGGCCTGGAGCCGGTCTCTATTGGCGAGGGCGCGCTGTTCGTCAACATTGGCGAGCGCACCAACGTCACCGGCTCCAAGGCGTTCGCCCGCATGATCCTCAACGGCCAGTACGAAGAGGCCCTGGCCGTGGCGCGCCAGCAGGTGGAAAACGGCGCACAGATCATCGACATCAACATGGACGAGGCCATGCTCGACAGCAAGGCGGCCATGGTGCGCTTTTTGCAGCTCATCGCCTCCGAGCCCGAC
>JBKCTS010000348.1:0-6024 GCA_046318695.1 Acidovorax sp. | reverse complement strand
ATATTGACGCGATCAAACGCGTTGTCATGCGGGGCGCATCAAACCCAACGGCGCTCATGGTGGGACCAGGTGTGAATGGCTTCGACAGCGCCTTGAATGAACGGCTCCCCTACGACGTGGAGGCCGCGAAAAAGCTGCTGGCCGAGGCGGGCTACCCATCCGGCTTCGAGCTGACGATGAACTGCTCAAACGATCGCTATGTAAACGATAGCGAAATTTGCCAGGCCGTGGCGGCCAACCTGTCTCGTGTGAACGTGAAGGTAAATCTCATCGCCGAATCGAAAGGCACCTACTTTCCGAAAGTGCTCAAGCGCGATACCAGCTTTTACATCCTGGGTTGGGTGCCCGCCACCTACGATGCCCACAACACCTTGAACGCATTGGTCCACTGCCCTGACGGCAAGGGCGCCGGTATTTTCAATCTAGGCAGTTATTGCAATGAGGCCGTTGACCAATTGATCGTAAAAGTTCAGTCGGAAACCAACAAGGCAAAACGCGACGCCATGATCAAGGAAGCATTCAAGCTGCACGCGAGCGATGTGGGCCATATTCCACTGCATCAACAACTACTGGCGTGGGGCGTAAGCAACAAAGTTGAGTTGACGCAGTTTGCAGACAACTTCATGCCGTTTCGCTACATCACGGTCAAGTGATTGGACGTTGCCGCATGACTTTCTCTTCATTGAAGCGATGGTATGAGAGTGACGTCAGTTATAGCTTTCGACACTCGCCAATTGCGATTTTTGCGGCAGTTTTGGCGTCTGCCTGCTTATTCTGTGCAGGCTTCGCTGGACTGGTCGCACCGCACAGTCCTTTTGATCTGACGACCCTCAATTTAAGCGAAGCTCGACTCCCTCCCGCCTGGCTTCAGGGAGGGAACAAAGCCTACCTCTTGGGGACCGACGATCAAGGGCGCGACATTATGTCGTCGCTCATGTATGGCGCACGAATATCATTGATTGTGGGGATCTTATCTGTGGCGCTGTCGATGATATTGGGGGTTGCACTCGGATTATATGCAGGCTATCGGAAGGGCTGGGTCGATACAGTACTGATGCGCTTGTGCGATGTCATGCTGAGTTTCCCCGCCATCCTTGTAGCCCTCTTGATTGCCGGTATTGGACGCGCCATGTTTCCGGGGGCCCAGGAGTCTGTCGCCTTTGGTGTGCTGATCGCTTCAATCAGCTTGACCGGGTGGGTTCAGTATGCGCGGACCGTGCGCGGCTCCACGCTTATCGAAAGAAGCAAGGATTATGTACAGGCTGCGCGAATCCTAGGAACGAAAAATAGCGCCATCATGTTGAAACACATCCTTCCAAATGTGGCAGGACCCGTGTTCGTACTTGCTACCATCCATATCGCAACTGCCATTATCACCGAGGCGACCCTTTCATTTCTTGGAGTTGGAGTACCGCCGACATCCCCATCACTTGGAACTCTTATCCGTGTGGGCAACGATTACCTCTTTTCTGGTGAGTGGTGGATCACACTTTTCCCGGCTGCGATGCTGGTGTCTATTGCTCTTTCAATCAATTTGCTGGGCGATTGGCTTAGGGATGCACTCAATCCTCGGATGACGTCAAGGTGAATCCTAATGAGTCTGCTCGAAGTGAAAAATCTTATCGTGGAATTTCCAACTCGACACGGAAATCTACGCGCGCTCAATGACATATCGTTCAATATCGCTCCTGGCGAAATTCTTGGCATGGTGGGCGAGTCAGGAGCCGGAAAGTCTCTGACTGGTGCGAGCATCATAGGTCTTTTAGACCCGCCGGGACGAGTTCGTTCTGGGGAAATAATCCTCAACGGTCGCAGGATTGATAACCTGCCACACGAGCAGATGCGGAAGGTCCGTGGCCGTGAAATTGGCGCTATTTTTCAAGACCCGCTAACGTCACTCAACCCGCTCTACACCGTTGGTCGGCAACTTGTCGAAACCATTCAAACTCATCTGAGTATGAATGCTGCGGAGGCTCGACGCAGGGCAATCGGGCTCCTTGAGGACACGGGCATCCCAGCCGCGTCTGAGCGCATCGACCATTATCCACATCAGTTCTCGGGTGGAATGCGTCAGCGCGTGGTTATCGCCTTGGCGCTTGCTGCGGAGCCTCAACTCATCATCGCGGATGAGCCCACGACGGCCCTGGATGTATCGATTCAGGCTCAGATTATCGATTTGCTGAAGCGAATTTGCAAAGATCGGGGCGCAGCCGTGATGCTGATAACTCACGATATGGGCGTCATCGCCGAGACATGCGACCGAGTCGCAGTGATGTATGCAGGGCAAATAGCCGAAATCGGACCGGTGGATGCACTGGTTAACCGGCCCGCCCACCCCTATACGGCCGGACTGATGGCCTGCATTCCGGATATGACGATCCAGAGCAAACGCCTGAGCCAAATCGATGGAGCTATGCCACGATTGAACTCGGTACCCGATGGCTGCAGTTTTAATCCGCGATGCCCCAAGGCTTTCTCCAGGTGCTTCAGCGAGCATCCTCAGTTGGTGCCGGCCGGCTCCTCTGAGGCGAGCTGCTGGCTTCACGTGAACGAGAGCCAGGCGGCGACAGACAGCAATTGTTCTGACAGGAGCGTGCTCGCTATTCAGCCATTGACGAAGGTACTGCAATGAATCGTACACACGCATTTTTGGAAGTCCGCGGTCTTTCTAAGACATTCGATGTGTCGCCGCCGCTCCTGGCTCGCGTATTGGAACGCAAGCCTCGTCAAATGCTTCATGCAGTGGATCGGATCAGTTTTAGCATTGAGCGGGGGCAGACTTTGGCGCTGGTGGGCGAGTCCGGCTGTGGAAAAAGCACGGTAGCGCGGCTTCTCGTCGGTCTGTATGAGCCGTCCGAAGGATCGGTGCATCTGGAAGGGCAGGAAGTTCATTCTGGCCTTCGAAGCAAAGACAGCCGAGCCATGCGGCGTCGAATGCAGATGATATTCCAGGATCCATATGCCAGCCTGAATCCGCGCTGGCGAGTTCAATCGATCATTGGCGAGGGTTTAAAAGTACAGGGCATCGTCACAGATCCACAGGAATATAAGTCTAGAGTCGAAAATCTTCTGACAACCGTGGGTTTATCTGCAGCGGATGTAACTAAATATCCCCATCAATTTTCTGGCGGCCAGCGACAAAGAATTTCTATTGCTCGCGCCTTGGCAACATCACCTGATTTTCTCGTTTGCGATGAGCCCACCTCTGCGCTGGATGTCAGTGTTCAGGCGCAGGTGCTGAACATCATGAAGGACCTCCAGCATGAACGAGGCCTGACCTATCTTTTCATTTCGCATAACCTGGCCGTAGTGCGTTATGTGAGCGATCGTGTTGGCGTGATGTATTTAGGGCGCCTGGTTGAGATAGCCGATAAAAACGAACTATTCGAAAACCCGCGCCACCCCTACACGCGTATGTTGATTGACGCGGTTCCCAAATTGAAGACCACAGGACAACCGCGCGTTCCGGTTCAGGGTGAAATCCCTAATCCCCTCAACCCGCCAACAGGGTGTTCATTTCATCCCCGATGTCCACACGCTAGCTCGCGCTGCAAAAACGAGCGGCCCGAGTTGATTTACCAACATTCAGCCATCGTCGCGTGCCATGCGGTGGAGGAGGGGCGTATTTAGACCATGAGCGCAGCCAAGCGGCCAACAATTTATTATATTGCGGACAGTTTTTGAGACACCTAAATCAAGGGTGAGATTTTATTGTGTGTGCATACGAATCAAAGATACCTGCCAAGTGATGAGCGCTGGTCACGGGAGAGAATCATGAAAAATCTGAAAATTGGTACGCGAATGATCATCACATTTGCGGCCCTGGTGTTCTTGTTACTGCTCATTGCAGGGATCGCGCTATCGAAGTTGTCAAAAATGGGGGCGGCAACGACCAAGATCACCGACGATTGGCTTCCGCGGATGGAGCTGATCAACAGCATGGACAAGGACCTTGCGCGCTTGCGTCTGCACGAACTCAACCACGTCATGAACTCTGACGGAAGGGTGAAGGCAGCCGCAGAAGAATCGGTTAACGCGCTGCAAATGGGGCTCAAAAGTGCGCTGACGGCGTACAAGCCCCGAATTTCATCGACTGACGAGCAGGGCCTGTACGACGCGTTCGTCAAAGATCATGAGCTCTACTTGGGCGCAACACAGCGACTTTTTGATCTCTCGCGCCAGCACGAGAACATCGAAGCCTTGGCGCTCTTGGGGGGCGATTCAAATACGCTGTACACGAGTGCTTCAAATCATCTGCGTGAGCTGGTGAGCATGAACAGCCGCCGGGCCAACGCCGAGGGCGCCCTTGCGGCGCGCGTCTAAGCAGACTCCTGGAGCGCGATGGCCGGAGCAGGCGGCACAGCCGTCGTTCTGGCCACGGTTGCGGCATTCTGGCTGGTGTTGTCCATCACGCGGCCTTTGGCGCAGGCGCTACAGGTGGCAGAACGTGTTGCTGCGGGCGACTTGACTGGCGAAATCGTGGTGACGTCCAGGGATGAGACGGGGCACCTTTTAGGCGCCCTGCAACGCATGCAAGAGAGCTTGGTCAATACCGTGACGGCCGTGCGTGGCAACGCCCAGAGCGTCGCATCGGCCAGCGCAAAAATCGCCGAGGGCAACAGCGACCTGTCATCGCGAACGGAACAGCAAGCCAGCGCATTGGAAGAGACCGCAGCATCGATGGAAGAGTTGGGGGCAACCGTGCGGCAAAACGCGGAAAGCGCTTTGACGGCCGACCAGCTGGCAGTGACTGCGTCTTGCGTAGCGGCTCAGGGAGGCAACGTGGTGGCAGAAGTGGTGGAAACCATGAAGGGCATCAACGAAAGCAGCAAACGAATTGCCGAGATCATCGGCGTGATCGATGGCATTGCCTTTCAGACCAATATCCTCGCGCTCAACGCCGCGGTCGAGGCAGCTCGCGCGGGCGAGCATGGACGCGGCTTTGCCGTGGTTGCCAGCGAGGTGCGCAACCTTGCCGCACGGTGCGCGGAAGCGGCGAAAGAAATCAAAACCCTGATCGGCATCAGCGTGGAGCGAGTCGATCGCGGCACCCATCTGGTGGACCAGGCGGGTGCCACGATGAGCGAAGTAGTGAGTGCCATTCGCCGTGTGACGGAGATGATGAGTGAAATCAGCGCGTCCAGTGCACAGCAAAGTCAGGGTGTGGCACAAGTCGGTGAAGCTGTGACGCATTTGGACCAGGCCACCCAGCAAAACGCCGCACTGGTAGAAGAAATCGCATCTTCAGCGAATCGGCTCAGTTCCCAAGCAGAAGCACTGGTTTCGGCCGTAGAGGTATTCAAGCTGGCGCACAGTGATCGAGCCATTTCTGATGCGTTCCCTGCGGCTGTTGTGGTGAAACATCCGCCTTCATCGCGACCACTGCTGGCGTCCCAAGCAAGTTTCCGCCAGTAATCGGGTGGGCTCGTCTTGGTTGGCGCCCCCAGGCCCTGCGCGTTTGGCTGCGGCTGCCGACCGCGCGGCAACCACTGCGCTCGGCGACGGTGCAGCACCAGCCATGGCCGACTTGCCTGCGGGTGCCGTGTTGGGCGGCCTACTGCTTACGGATCCAAGCCACGGTCAGGCCTTTTTCGGTGACGGTGATGGGGCCGGGCTCCAGCCCCAGGCCGTCAAGGAGCGCCGTCTCCTGGGGGCGGAGCTGATGCAGCACCACTTCGCGCAGTGATTGCTCGGCCAGCGCGGGGGCGTAGGCGTTGAGCAGCTCGGTTGCGGCGGGCTTGAGCCCCGCCAGCTCCAGCCGACCCAGCTTGATCTGGTGAGCCCGCAACGTGCGGTCGCTGGCCTCGTAGCGCAGGGCAAATTCCACATCGAACGAGCCGGGGTGGCTGCGGCGCAGCGCGGGGCCTGCGGCCTCCACATCCATGGCGGCGCCCCGCCGGTTCCCGGCCGGCAACAGTCGCAGGCGCGGCGCCTGCAGGGTCAGCTCCAGCAGTCCGGCCACAGGCACCGTGCGCGGAAACTTTTGCGCCAGCATGTCGCGCAGCTGCTCGGCCGATACGGTGT
>JBKCTS010000347.1:0-4354 GCA_046318695.1 Acidovorax sp. | reverse complement strand
GGGATTCAATGTGCGCGACCAAGGCATCGGACGGTGCCTCGTGGGAGGCGGCGCGCAGCAGCACGCCGGTGCGCTCGCGGCCCGGCCCATCCAGCGGGGTGTGGTTGCTGAAAGGCACGCAGCTTGCGAATGGAAACTGCGCCATCAGGGCAGACAGCGCCTGGCGGATGGCCAGGGCCTTGTCGCTGGGCAACCACGCCATGGCCAGCAGCGTCCAGGGTAGCTCGGCCTTGAGCACTTTGACGGCAGCGTGCTTGAGCTCAGGCTGCTTGGAAGTGGGGCACATCGCAGAGGTCGTGAGCGCATTCACGCCCGCCAGCCGCTCGCCGGTGGACGAGATGCCGCTTAAAAACTCGCTGCCCCAGTGCATGGCCATGAACACCTGCGACAGGCCCAGCGTGGTGTCAGCCTGCACAGGCACCACGATGGAGCCGCGCTTGCTGGTCACCTGCACCAGATCGCCGCTGGCGAGCTTGCGCCGCTGCATGTCCTGCGGGTGCATTTGCAGGCTGGGTTCGGCCACATGGCCGAACAGGCGGCCCAGCGTGCCGGTGCGCGTCATGCCGTGCCACTGGTCACGCAGGCGGCCCGTGGTGAGGCTCAAGGGGTAGCGCGATTCGCGGGGCTCGGCGGTGGGCCGCCAGGCATGCGCGGCAAAACGGGCGCGGCCATCCGCTGTGGGGTAAATGCCGTCTTCGTACAGGCGGGCCTGGCCCATGGTGGAGCTTTCAGGCAGTGGCCATTGTTGGGGGCCTGCCGTCTCGAGCATCTCCCACGACAGGCCCGTGATGTCCAGGTCGCGCCCGCGTGTGCTTTCGCGGTGCTCGTTCCAGATGGCTTCGGCCCCCGCGTCTGCGGTGTCGGTGGGGTAGGGAAACAGCGTCGGCGCACCGGGCCGCAGGCGCGCTTCGACACCGGGCCGCAGGCGCGCTTCTAGCTGGTGCGCGAACTGCACCGCAATGGTCCAGTCGTGCCGCGCCTGGCCGGGCGCGGGCACGGCAGCGCGCACCCGCGAGATGCGCCGCTCGCTGTTGGTCACGGTACCGGTCTTTTCGCCCCAGGTGGTGGCGGGCAGCAGCAGGTCGGCGTAGGCGCAGGTCTCGGCGGTGGCAAAGGCTTCCTGGACCACCACAAACTCGGCGCGTTGCAACGCGCGGCGCACGGTGGCCTGGTCGGGCATGCTCTGCGCCGGGTTGGTGCAGGCAATCCACAGCGCCTTGAGTTCGCCGTCTGCGGCGGCCTGAAACATCTCCACCGCCGTCTTGCCGGGTTGGCTGGGCACATCGGTCACACCCCACAGCGCGGCCACTTCGGCGCGGTGCGCTGGGTTGGCCAGATCGCGGTGGGCGCTGAGCAGATTGGCCAGGCCGCCCACTTCGCGCCCGCCCATGGCGTTGGGCTGGCCGGTCAGACTGAAGGGGCCCGCGCCGGGCTTGCCAATCTGCGCCGTGGCCAGGTGCAGGTTGATGAGCGATGCGTTCTTGGCCGTGCCGCTGCTGCTCTGGTTGAGGCCCTGGCAGTACAGGCTCAGCGTTGCTTTCGACTGGGCAAACCATTGGGCTGCAGTGGCCAGGTCGGCCTCGGAAATGCCGCACACCTGCGCCACGCGCTCGGGCGTGCAGTCGCGCACCAGGGCCTTGAGCGCGTCAAAGCCCGTGGTGTGCGCGGCGATGTAGGCGGCATCGACCCAGCCCTCCCACAGCATCAGGTGCAGCATGCCGTTGAAAAGCATCACGTCGCTGCCCGGCTGGATGGGCAGGTACAGGTCGGCCATGCCCGCCGTGTCGGTGCGGCGCGGGTCGGCCACGATGATTTTCATGGCAGGGTTGACCGCGCGCGCATCTTCAATGCGCCGAAACAGCACGGGGTGCGCCCAGGCCGCATTGCTTCCCACGATGAACAGGCACTGCGCGTGGTTCACGTCGTCATAGCACGCGGGCGGTGCATCGGCACCCAGCGTCTGCTTGTAGCCCGCCACCGCGCTGCTCATGCACAGGCGCGAGTTGGTGTCGATGTTGTTGGTGCCGATCAAGCCCTTGGCCAGCTTGTTGAAGACGTAGTAGTCCTCGGTCAGCAACTGGCCGCTGACGTAAAAACCCACGGCGTCGGCGCCGTGCCGGGCGATGGTGTGGGCGAACTGGTCTGCGGCCAGGGTGAGCGCGGCGTCCCAGGTGACGGGCAGGGCGGCCTGGCCGCGCTGGCCGCGGTGCAGCGGTTGCAACAGGCGGCTTTGCAGGGTGACCGGGCTGGAGGCTGTGAGGTGCAGGGTCGAGCCCTTGGTGCACAGGCGACCGAAGTTGGCGGGGTGGGTGGGGTCGCCGCGCACGCCGGTGATCTGCGCCCCTTCGGAGGTGATGATCACGCCGCAGCCTACGCCGCAGTAGGGGCAGGTGGATTGGGTTTCTTGCATGGCGTGGGTTTGGATGGTCTTGGGCTGTAGTGCGTGTCTGTCGCTCGTCTGTCGCTTTTCTGCCGCTTGGCTCTCAGGCCCTGTTCGCTATGTTGTGGATGGTGTCTAGGCTTGCCGCCATCCGTTGGTGCTGAACGGGTTGAAGCCTCTGGCAGAACAAACCACATCAAACCCCGGCAACCCGCCGCGCAGGCCCCGCAACAGGCCGCGTCAAATCGGTGGCCACCGATCCCAGTTCATGGGCATCCAGATACACCGCCCCATCTTCCACCTTCACCGCAAACTTGGGCGTGCATCCCTCATCCGGCGCTGCCGCCTGCCCATCGCACAGCCCAATCGTCCAGTTGTGCAGCGGGCAGGCCACCTGGGTGCCAAACACAATGCCCTGGCTCAGCGGCCCCCCCTTGTGCGGGCAGCGGTCCAGCAGCGCGAAGACGTCGCCCGCGTCGTTACGGAACACGGCCACGTCCAGGCCTTTTTCGCGGGCCACGCGGCGGGAGCCGAGCACGGGGATGTCGTCCACGCGGCAGATCAGTTTCCAGGTGGTCATTGCTATTCCTTTCGTAGCTGCCCGCGCTTATCCATCAAGCGCGATAGCCATTTTTGTTTGCTTGTTTGCCTTGTCGAGACCGTTCGCCCTGAGCCTGTTGGAGGTTGGTTTGCACAAAGCGAGGGCATTGGGTTCGTCAAGACTTCGCATCCCCCACCGGATCAGGCCACGGCAATCGGGATGAACTGGCGCGCATCGACCGCCGCCTTGTCCAGGTCGAACCAGGGGTCGGGCTCGCCATCCAGGGCAAACTGCAGCTGCTCCCACAGCGCCTGGCGGCCTGCGTGGTCTTCCAGGATGCGCTTTTTCACGTAGTCCAGGCCCACGCGGTTCACGTAGTGCCCGGTGCGCTCCAGGTACCAGCCTTCCTGGCGGTACAGCTCGCAAAACGCGCCGGTGTACTCCAGCACTTCCTCGGCGGTTTTGAGCTTGGTGAAGAAGTGCGCCACCTCGGTCTTGATGCCACCGTTGCCGGCGATGTACATCTCCCAGCCGCTGTCCACGCCGATGATGCCCACATCCTTGATGCCTGCCTCCGCGCAGTTGCGCGGGCAGCCGCTGACGGCAAATTTGACCTTGTGCGGCGCGTACATGCGCCACATGGCACGCTCCAGGTCCTTGCCCATCTGGGTGCTGTCTTGTGTGCCCATGCGGCACCACTCGCTGCCCACGCAGGTCTTGACGGTGCGCAGCGCCTTGGCATAAGCGTGGCCGCTGGGCATGCCGATGTCTTTCCACACCGCCTGCAGGTCTTCCTTTTTCACGCCCAGCAGGTCGATGCGCTGACCGCCGGTGACCTTGACGGTCGGGATCTTGTATTTGTCCACCGCGTCGGCAATGCGGCGCAGCTCGTCCGCGGTGGTCTCGCCGCCCCACATGCGGGGGATGACGCTGTAGGTGCCGTCCTTTTGGATGTTGGCGTGGCTTCGTTCGTTGATGGCGCGGCTTTGCGGGTCGTCCTTGGCCTGTTTCGGCCAGGTGCTGATGAGGTAGTAGTTCACGGCCGGGCGGCAGGTGGCGCAGCCGTTGGGCGTTTTCCAATCGAGCGCCTTGAACACCTCGGCAATCGTGAGGAGCTTGTTGTCGCGAATCGCTTCGCGCACGGCCTGATGTCCATGGTCGGTGCAGCCGCAGATCGCCTTGGTTTTTGGGGTCGCGCTGTAATCGCCACCGGCGGTGAACATGATGATCTGTTCCACCAAACCGGTGCATGAGCCGCACGATGCGCTGGCCTTGGTGTGCTTGCGCACCTCGTCCAGGGTGAACAGGCCCTTGTCCTTGATGGCCTTGCAGATCGCGCCCTTGGTCACGCCATTGCAGCCGCACACCTCGTCGCTGTCGGCCATGGCCGATGCCTTGCTCTGGCCCTGGTGGCCCACGTCGCCGATGTTGCT
>JBKCTS010000346.1:0-3866 GCA_046318695.1 Acidovorax sp. | reverse complement strand
ACGCTCCATAGTGCCGTGGTATGTCGTGCTGGAGTCCGTGATCCGAGCCAGGCGTTCAATGAACGTGGCAAGCATCTCCTTCATCTGCTCCTGCGCCTCCACCGTGCGGGCCTTGGCTTCGGTTTGCTTGAAGATCACGTCTTTCAGGCGGCGCTGCACATCATCAAGCCGTCGTAGCGTGAGCGGAGGTTTGGACGCTGCCATCAGCGCCTCAGCCTGGCCCAGAAGCCAGCGGTCTTCGGCGCTGAGTACGGCAATGTTTTCAAACACCATATTCAGTAACTGCAGCAGGGTGGCCCGGATGGCCGCCTGCTCCTCAGTGGCGAATGACAGTCTGTGTGCAAAGTTGCTCAGCATGAGATGGGCGGTGCTGATGGGCGGCGACTGGTCTTTGAGGAAAGTGATCAGTTGCTGCGCCATATCGATGACGCGGGGGTCGTCTTCGCCCAGGGCGGGTAGGGTGTTGTCGATCAGCCGGGCCAGGGTTTGCGCAAACTCTTGCGGGATAACGCCTGCGACGGGCCCGGTGCCCTCGGCAGCCTTGTTGGCGGCAGTGGCGCCAGAGCTCAGCCCCAGGTTGGCGTAGCCCACCAGCACGCTTTGCAGCGCCGGCCAGTCCTTGGCCGTTACCGCCCGCTCGAACTGGCCGAGCAGGCGCTTTTGGGCAGGCGTTTGGCCGGGCATGATCCGCAGGATATGGCGCAGCGGGCCCTCGGGAAAGGGCTGTTCGCTACGGCTACCCGCAATCTCGTCATACAGCGCCAGGTAGTTGTCGGGCGTGGGCGGCAAGCGGCGCGCGGCGAGTTGCTTGAGAGTTTCGCGCGCTATTTCGGAGGGTGATCGGTCGGCCATGTGCAGACAGCAGGGTCGGAGCGGAGACGCGAGTGTGACACAGCGTGGCGGCCGGGGCGTCACCCGGTCAGGGGCACCCTCGGCACGCGTCCTGCCGGCCACTGTGCACGGGTTAGGGCCTGTTCACCATCACCAGCTTGCCCATGACTCCCCGAGAGCCCATGTGCGCATAGGCAGCGGGCAGCTCGGCCATCGGCATGGTTCGGTCGATCACGGGCCTGATCTTGCCCTGCGCGTACCACTGGGCAAGCTCGGTCATCATGGCTGCATTGGCCTTGGGCTCGCGCTTGGCAAAGTCGCCCCAGAATACGCCCACGATGGACGCACCCTTGAGCAGCGCGAGATTCAAGGGCAGAGCGGGGATGGGGCCAGAGGCGAATCCCACCACCAGGTAGCGGCCGCGCCATGCAATGGAGCGGAAGGCCGGCTCGGCAAAGTCACCACCCACGGGGTCGTAGATCACGTCGGGCCCCTTGCCGTCGGTCAGAGCCTTGATGGCTTCGCGCAGGTTGTCACTCGAGTAGTTGATGACCGCGTCGGCTCCGATGGAGGTGCACAGCGCACATTTGTCGTCGCTGGATGCGGCCGCAATCACGCGCGCACCCATCGCCTTGGCAATCTGGATGGCGGCGGTCCCTACGCCACCGGCGGCGCCCAGCACCAGCACCGTCTCGCCTGCCTTGAGCTGTGCACGGTCGATCAGCGCATGGTGCGATGTGGCGTAGGTCATGATGAAGGCGGCAGCGTCCACATGTGAAAAACCGTCCGGCAGGGGCATGCACAGCGCTGCTGGCGCAATGGCGTGCGTGCCAAAGCCGCCCGTGCCCGACAGGCAGGCAACATCTTGGCCCACCTGCAGGTGCTTGACCCCTTCACCCACGGCGGCGACGACACCTGCGTACTCCGAGCCTGGCACGAAAGGCAGCGGCGGCTTCATTTGGTACTTGTTCTGCACGATGAGCAGGTCCGGGAAATTCAGGCTGGCCGCCTTGATTTCGATAAGCACTTCGCCCGCTTTTGGGGTGGGGGTGGGCAGTTCGGTCCAGGTGAGTGTCTCGACGCCCGTGGGGTCTGTGCAAAGCCAAGCGTGCATGGGATCGGTCTCCTGTCTGTGGTAGCCGGCATGATAGGCGCGGCCTTGGGCCAGGCAATTTCCCGCGGGCGACGACAGCGGCAGGCCCCACCTACAATCCCTGGCAACGTAACGCATCATCCATGAAAATCCTCATCTCCAACGACGATGGCTTTCAGGCTCCTGGCATTGTGGCGCTGCACGACGCGCTCAAGTCGCTGGCGGGCGTAGAGGTCGAGGTGGTTGCCCCCGAGCACAACAACAGCGCCAAATCCAATGCGCTGACGCTGCACTCGCCTCTGTATGTGCACAAAGCCAGCAACGGTTTTCGTTACGTCAATGGCACCCCGGCCGACTGCGTGCACATTGCGCTCACGGGCCTGTTGGGCTACAGGCCCGATTTGGTGGTGTCTGGCATCAACAATGGCGCCAACATGGGCGACGACACCATCTATTCGGGCACCGTGGGCGCCGCCATGGAGGGCTACCTGTTTGGTATCCCCGCCATCGCCTTCTCGCAAGTGGACAAGGGCTGGGGCGAACTGGAGGCGGCTGCCGCCAAGGCGCGCGAGTTTGTGGCGCAGATGCATGCGCAGCGTCTGATCGGCGACACGCCCTGGCTTCTCAATGTGAATATTCCCAATATGCCCCTGCAATCGATGCAGTCGATCAGGTGGTGCAGGCTGGGGCGGCGCCACGCCGCCGAGCGCGTGATCGTGCAAGAGAGTCCCCGGGGGGAGGCGATGTACTGGATCGGCGGCGCAGGTGCAGCCAAGGATGACGGCGAGGGAACGGACTTTCATGCCACCACGATGGGCCACGTATCCATCACGCCGCTGAAAGTCGATCTAACGGATCACGAGAACCTGGCTTATTGGGCCGAGGCGGCGTCATCCATTGCATTGGGGGCGGCCACCGCCCCGGCCAGGTAATGCAGCGGCGCCCCGGCTTTCCCGCTCGCCTGCCGGGTACCGCCGTACCGGCGCCCGCTCGCAGCTCGACGCCGCCAAGCGTGGCGGTGGTCCCGCCTGCCGGGGTGGGGCTGGATTCGGCCGCCGTCCGCGCGCGCAGGGTCGCCAAGCTGGCCGCGGGCGGTATCACTTCGGCGCCGGTGCTCCAGGCCATGGCGACGGTCGAGCGGCACCGTTTTGTCGACAGTGCGCTGGTCAATCAGGCTTATGAGGACACAAGCCTTCCAATCGGACTGGCGCAGACCATCTCCAAGCCCAGCGTGGTTGCACGGATGTGCGAACTCGTTTTGGGAGCGCAGGTGGCGCGAGAGCAGGGCTTGGGCCGTGTACTTGAAATCGGAACGGGTTGCGGGTACCAGGCGGCAGTGCTCAGCCATCTCGCCCGCGAGGTCTACACGGTGGAGCGCCTGCGGGGGCTGCACGACAAGGCGCGGCACAACCTGCGGCCCTTTCGCCTGGCCAACGTACATCTTCTTCTGGGCGATGGAATGTTGGGCTATGCCCAGGGTGCCCCTTATTCGGCCATTATTTCCGCTGCAGGCGGGGATGTCGTTCCGCAGGAATGGTGTGACCAGCTGGCTCTCGGCGGCCGACTCGTGGCGCCCATGGCAGTTGCTGGAGGGCAGCAAATGTTGCTCGTGATCGACAAGACCCCGCTCGGATTTACTCAAAACGTGCTCGAGCCCGTGCATTTTGTCCCTCTAAAATCGGGGGTCGGCTGAAGGAAATATTGCTTATGTTCGTATCGCGTGGTCGTGTGGTCTTGTTGGCTGTTGCATTGGCGGGCCTGGCTTTGACTGGTTGTGGCACACGCCCGAACAGGGCACCGGTGGAAGATCGTGGCAATGCCGTGTCGGCAGCACCGCCCCTGGCTGGAGCATCGCAAGGCGGCGAAGTGGTCGTGGTGGCTCCCACCAAGCCGCTGCCGGGCGCAGAAAACGCAGGCAGGCCAGGCTACTACACCGTCAAGC
>JBKCTS010000345.1:0-1207 GCA_046318695.1 Acidovorax sp. | reverse complement strand
GTCAGCGCCCTTTTCAATGGCCTTGTGCGCGAACTTGTTGTTGATGATGTCGTGCAGCACCACGCCGCCCCATGCATGCACGGCCTGGTTGACGTCTTCGCGTGCGCCCAGGCTGGTGATGATGATCGGCACCTTGTACTTGGCGCACACCTGCATGTCGTGCTCCAGCCGGTCATTGCTCTTATGCACGATCTGGTTGATGGCAAAGGGTGCGGCGGGCCTGTCGGGGTTGGCCTGGTTGTAGGCCGCCAGGGTGTCGGTGATCTCGGCCAGCCACTCATCGAGCATCTCGGCAGGCCGCGCGTTCAACGCGGGCATGGAGCCAACCACGCCCGCCTTGCACTGCTCGATCACGAGTTTGGGGTTGCTGATGATGAACAACGGCGCGCCGATGATCGGCAGCGACAGGTTTTGCAGAACGGGTGGCAATTGGGACATAGCGACGGCTTCGAGGAAAAAATTGTTAATCAAAATGCCTGCTTGCGCTTGTTGCGAAATACTCTATAGCTATATTTTTTATAGCACATCGCCGCGGTACGCAAAGGCCCTGTGTCACACCACGCCCCCCGCGCCTGGGCGCGCTCAGAACGCTTGCAGCGCCAGTTCGGTCACGCTGGCGGCGCCTTCCACAATGCTGTCGCGCAGGCCCGGGGCCTTCACCAGGATGTGGTCGGCATAAAACTGCGCTGTGGTGATTTTTGCCTGCATGAACGCGGTGTCCTGTCCCTTGTGCAACAGGTCCTGCGCCACAAGAAGGCTGCGGGCCAGTTGCCAGCCCGCCACCACGTTACCCGCCAGCATCAGGTACGGCACGCTGCCCGCAAACACTGCGTTGGGCTGGGCCTTGGTGTTGCCAGCCACAAAGTCGATCACATCCAGCAGCGCCTTGCGCGCCGCCGTGAGGCGCCGGGCCACGGCCTGCGCAGCGGGTGTGCCGCTGGCCAGCAGGTCGGCCTCGGTCTTTTCGATCTGCGCGGCAATGCCCTTGGCCACCTGGCCGCCGTCGCGTGCCGTTTTGCGGCCCACCAAATCGTTGGCCTGGATGGCAGTGGTACCTTCGTAGATGGTGAGGATTTTTGCGTCACGGTAGTACTGCGCCGCACCGGTTTCCTCAATGAAGCCCATGCCACCGTGCACCTGCACGCCCAGGCTCGCCACCTCGAGGCTCATCTCCGTGGAGAGGCCCTTCACCAGCGGCACCAGGAAT
>JBKCTS010000344.1:0-5556 GCA_046318695.1 Acidovorax sp. | reverse complement strand
ACCCACGCATGGCACTGGGGCCCGTGGTGTGGTGCGCGCTGGCGGTGGCGTTCGGCTCGGCCACGCAGGACATTGCGCTCGACGCCTTTCGCATCGAATCGGCCGATGCCCACCACCAGGCTGCGCTGGCGGCGTCTTACCAGACGGGCTACCGGCTGGCGATGATCTGGGCGGGCGCTGGCGTGCTGTGGATCGCCGCGCGGGCCGAGGCGGCCCCGGCCGTGGGCCAGGCGCTGGCGCAGGGCGCGGCGGCGTACCAAAACGGAGCGTGGCAGGCGGCGTACCTGGCCATGGCGGCATCGATGGCGGTGGGCATCGTCACCGTGCTGTTCTCGCGCGAACCCGTGCCGGTGGCCCTGCCGCCTGCCAGGAATGCCGCAGAGTGGATCCGCAGTGCCGTCATCGAGCCGTTTGCCGATTTTCTGCGCCGCTACGGCTGGCACGCTGCGCTCATCCTGGCGCTGATCGCCGTTTACCGCATCAGCGACGTGGTGATGGGCATCATGGCCAACCCGTTCTATGTGGACATGGGCTTTACCAAGGACGAGGTGGCCGCCGTGACCAAGGTGTACGGCGTGGTGATGACGCTGGCAGGGGCTTTTATCGGCGGCGTGCTGTCGATGCGCTTTGGCGTGATGCGCATCCTGATGCTGGGCGCAGTGCTCAGCGCCGCCAGCAACCTGCTGTTTGCCTGGCTGGCCGGGCATGGCCACGACGTGACCGCGCTGATCGGCGTGGTGTCGGCCGACAACCTGGCGGGCGGCATCGCGTCCGCCGCGTTCATTGCCTACCTGTCGAGCCTGACCAACGTGAGCTACTCGGCCACGCAGTACGCGCTGTTCAGCTCCATGATGCTGCTGGCCCCGAAGTTCATCGCCGGGTTCTCGGGCCAGTATGTGGATGCGTTCGGCTACGCGCACTTCTTCACGGCCACCGCATTCCTGGGCCTGCCCGTGCTGGGGCTGGTGTGGCTCGCATTACGCATCAAAAACTCATCTAGCGCTTTACGGTAAAGGATTTTATGCTATGCTTTTAATAGCGATTTTGCCTCTGTCAACCCAGCGGTTTACCTGAACTTTACGCGCCCGACAATGCGGCGAGATACGGCGGGTCGAGCATGGTGTCTCACAGTTTGATGCTGCTGCCCCCCACTACACTGGTGCCTCATGAGCTCCCAACTGCTGATGATCGAAGACGACGCCCGCCTCGCGCAGATGGTGGCAGAGTACCTGGGCCAATCGGGCCTGGTGGTCACGCACCGGGCCGACGGCAAAAGCGGCCTGGCCGAGTTGCAGGGTGACAGCGAGCGCCCGATGCCCGACCTGGTCATCCTGGACCTGATGCTGCCCGACATGGACGGACTGGAAGTGTGCCGGCGCATCCGGTCGCTGCAGGGCGCGGCCGCCCAGGTGCCGGTGCTGATGCTCACCGCCAAAGGCGACCCGATGGACCGCATCATTGGCCTGGAACTGGGCGCCGACGACTACCTGCCCAAACCCTTTGAGCCCCGCGAGCTGCTGGCCCGCATTCGCGCCGTTTTACGTCGCCGCACGGCCGTGGGCACGCTCGGCACCGCAGCGTCGCAGGCCCTGCGCTTTGGCTCGCTGGAGATCGACCGCGATGCGCGCACCGTAACCGTGAACGGGCAGCCCGCCGACCTGACCTCTTACCAGTTCGACCTGCTGGTGACCCTGGCCGAGCGCGCCGGCCGCGTGCTCACGCGCGACCAGATCATGGAGGCCGTGCGCGGCCGCGAGCTGGAGGCCTTTGACCGGTCGATCGACGTGCACATGGGCCGTATCCGCGCCGCCATCGAGCATGACGCCAAGAACCCGCGCCGCATCCTCACGGTGCGCGGGGTGGGGTATGTGTTTGCCAAGCAGCAAGATTGATGGAGCACATCCCCCTGAGCGGCTCCGCCGCTTCCCCCTTCTCTCGCATCGCTGCGCGCTGCGGGAAGGGGGACGCCGCCAGCGCGGCGGGGCGGCCCTTGCGCGGCGGCCGCGCGCTCAGGCCGCGCCAGTTGCTGGCGTTGCGCTTTTCCGCGGTTTTCTGACGCCGATCCACCGTCATGTCCCTGTCCACCCCGTTCTCGCGCCGCCTGTATTTGCGCATCTGGCTTGCCGTGGTGGGCGGCATGGCGGTGCTGACGCTGGCTGTGGGCTGGGCGTGGCGCATGGCCGAGGAGCAAAAGGCCCAGACGGCCCAGCCGTTGTTGCCGCCGTTGCGCGAGATGGTGCTGCGCGATCCGTCGGGTGCCGAACTGCTGCGCGGGATGTCCACCCGCAAGCCCAGCCCGCCAGGCGAGGCTGTGGAGTTTTACATCGAGGCGGAGGACGGGCGGGTGTTCACCCTGCAGATGTCGCCCCGCCCACCGCGCATGGACCGGGGCGATCGGCCGATGCGTCCGGGTGGCCCCGGTGGCCCAGGCGGGCCCGGCAAGCAGGGCGACGGCGCATTCTGGACGCGGCCTCCGTTCGGCTTTTTGTGGCTGCTGGGCCTCGTGGGCCTGGCCGTGGCCGTGGGGGTATACCCCATCATCCGCCGCCTCACCCTGCGGCTGGAGGCCCTGCAGCGCAGCGTGCAAACGTTTGGCGAGGGCGACCTGTCCGTGCGCGTGCCCGAGGAGGGCCAGGACGAGGTGGCCGACCTGGCGCGGCAGTTCAACGCGGCCGCAGCGCGGGTGGAAGCGCTGGTCAAGTCGCACAAGTCGCTGCTGGCCAATGCCTCCCACGAACTGCGCTCGCCGCTCACGCGTATCCGCATGGGGCTGGAGCTGATGGGCGGCCAGCAGCCCTCACCGGCCTTCCGCGAAGAAATCCTGCGCAACATTGCCGAGCTCGATCAGCTGGTGGACGAGATCCTGCTGGCCAGTCGGCTGGACGCCCGCGAGGCCGATATGGGCACGGTGGAGCTGGTCGACCTGGTCGGCCTGACCGCCGAGGAATGCGCCCGTGTGGACGCCGACCTGGACGCCAGCGCCAGCGGTGAGCCCGTGGAGGTGCGCGGCGTGGCCAAGCTGCTGCGCCGCGCCATCCGCAACCTGCTGGAAAACGCCCGGCGCTACAGCTCGGGCGACATCACCGTGGCGGTTCGCCGCAGCCAGGGCCAAGCCGAGGTGCGCGTGTACGACCGCGGCCCGGGCGTGCCCGCCAGCCAGCGCGAGCGCATCTTCGAGCCCTTTTACCGGCTGCCGGGCGCCAGCGAGCGCTCAGGCGGCGTGGGCCTGGGCCTGTCGCTGGTGCGCTCGATCGCAGCCCGCCACAACGGCACGGTGCACTGCGAAGACCGCGAGGGCGGCGGCGCCTGCTTTGTGCTGCGCCTGCCGGTCAGCGCCGCCCGCGCCGCGCCATGAAGGCCTGGACCAGCCGCCCCGTCAAGCGATGATGCAGCGATCACCCAAGGCGGGGCCATTGGCTACGCAACCGACAGTCCCCTCAACACCCTGCCTGCCTGGCTAAACTCGTCGCACTGCGGCAGGCGCGCACGGCCTGCTGAATGCGCCAAGGGACGTACCGCAGACCGCCCCCAATCATTGACCCCAGCCTCACGGGAGTTTTTTCATGCATGCCACCAGCCTGGTTGACGCACTGTCGCTGCGCGTTCCGATCCTCCAGGGCCCCATGACGGGGTCAGACACACCAGCCCTGGCAGCCGCCGTATCGGCCGGCGGAGGCCTGGGCATGCTGGGCTGCGGCATGCGATCACCCCAGGCCATGGCGCAGGCGGCAGCGCAGGTCCGGCAGGCCACGGACCGCCCCTTCGGCATGAACCTGTTCGTGCAGAACACCCCCTCGCCCGACGCCGCCACCGTGGAGGCTGCGCTGGCGCGCCTGGCGCCGCTCTACGCCGAATTCGGGCTTGAGCCCACTGTGCCCGGGCGCTGGTGCGAGGACTTCGGCGAGCAACTCGATGCGCTGGTTGCCGCCCGCCCGGCGGTGGCCAGCTTCACCTTCGGAATCCTCACCGCGGCGCAGGTCGAGCGCCTGCACAGCGCCGGTTGCTGGGTGATCGGCACGGCCACCACCGTGGCCGAGGCGCTGGCCTGGGCGGAGGTGGGCGCGGACGCCGTGTGCGCGTCGGGCATGGAGGCCGGAGGGCATCGGGGCACGTTTCTGGCGGCGAACGGGCCGCCAGGCGCACCGCCTTCGCTAGCCGACTTCGCCGCCGCAATGGTGGGCACGCTGGCGCTGGTCGCGCAGTGCGTGGACGCCCTGGCCCCGCGCGGCATCCCGGTGGTGGCGGCCGGCGCCATCATGGACGGCCGCGGCATCGCCGCCGCCCAGGCCCTGGGTGCCCAGGCGGTACAGATGGGCACCGCCTTCCTGGTGTGCGATGAATCCGGCATCACCCCAGCCTACCGCGCCGCACTGCGGGCAGCCACCGCAACCGACACGCTCACCACGGGCGCACTCACTGGCCGCCCCGCCCGCGGCATCGTCAACACGCTGATGGAGCGCCTGCACCCCCACGAGGCTGACGTGCCTGCCTACCCCGTGCAGAACGCCCTGACCGGCGCCTTGCGACGCGCCAGCGCGCAGGCGGGCCGGGGCGATTACCTCTCGCTGTGGGCCGGGCAGGGGGTTGCCCGCGCGCGGCCGATGCCGGCTGCGGCCCTGCTGGCGTTGCTGGAGCAGGAATGGCGCAGCGCGCGCGCGGCTCTGGCCGGCCAGGGCCGGGCCTGAGCCCCTTCACCGGCCTGGGCGGCTTCGCGGGGCGCGCCGTTCCCTACAATCGCGCCACCGGTTTCGCTCCATGCTGCACATCATCGCCAACCCCTTCGCCCTGACGGAGTTCCTGCTGGAGAGCCTGCCAGCGCCACAACGCACCCGCGTCGCGGTGCATCCCAAGCGCATCAAGGGTGTGGCCTACTCGCTGCTGAAAGCCGCCGACGCGTGGTTGCCGTTCAGGCTGCCGGGCTTTCGACCGTTTCCGCAGCCGTACCTGCAGGCGCTGCAGGACATTCCGGCCGACGCTGCGGTCCTCATCTTCGGCATCGAGAACATCAAAGACCTGCGCATCCTGCGCAAGTACCTGCGCGCCCGCCGCGTGGCCGTCTTCACCTGGAACCCGGTCATCGACTACCAGCAAAACCACCGGTTGCGGCGCGTCCATATCGGGCAGCTCAAAGGGCTGGGTTTCCAGGTGTTCACCTTTGACCCTGAAGACGCCCGCCGGTACGGCCTGACCCTTACGCAGCAGGTCTACCGGCAGGTGGACGCATACCGCCGCCCACTGCCTGCCGAGTGGGACATCTATTTCGTGGGCCAGGACAAAAACCGGTTTGAAACCCTGCGCGCGCTGGGCGAGCAGTGGCGGTCGGCCGGCCTGCGCACCCGCCTGCAGGTGGTGGCCGAACCCGGCCGGAGCTACCCGCCCACCTCTGCGGTGGAGATCCTCACCCACAGCGTGGACTACCAGGCCAACATCGATGCGATCAACCGCTCGCGCTGCCTGCTGGAGATCACGCAGGCCAACCAGAGCGGCCTGACCGTGCGGTGTCTGGAGTCGCTCTTTTTCAGCAAAAAGCTCATCACGAGCAATCCTGCCGTGAAA
>JBKCTS010000343.1:0-4826 GCA_046318695.1 Acidovorax sp. | reverse complement strand
CCAACCACGGCGGTGGCAGCGAGGCGCGCGGCCTGGTAGGGGAGTACGAAGCGCGGCCCAAGCGCCACACAGGCTTTGGCCTGCCCCGTGGGCGTGCGGCCCGCGCGGCGCACGAAGCTCTTGATCGTCTTGGGGTGGGATACGCCAACGGGTGAGCCGCCCGGCGCGCGGGGCGGATCGGCCTGCAAAGTGCAGTCGGCAGTGGAAACGTCTCTCAATTCAGTCACGATCTTTGATTGTAGGTTCGTAGCCACGCTTTGACGCAGTGCGACAAAATATCAGGTAACAAATTTGTTCGTTCCGTTTCGAGAGATTGAATACCCAGCACGTTCGCTGCCTCGGCCAGCGCGACCGCGGGCGCGTTCAGGTCAAGGGGCTGCGCCCCGTTTTGTTTGGACAGTTTTTCACCGTTGGGTCCATACACCAGCGGGGTATGCAGGTAGCGCGGGGTGGGCAGTCCCATTGCTTTTTGCAACAAAATTTGGCGGGCAGTGTTGTCGCAAAGGTCTTCACCGCGCACCACATCGGTGATGCCCTGGTCTGCATCGTCGACCACGACGGCAAGCTGGTATGCCCACAGGTTGTCTGCCCGGCGCAGTACGAAGTCACCCACATCGGCGGCCACGTCCTGCTGCTGCGAGCCCAGGCGACGGTCGTGCCAGCAGACCTGCGAACCCTGCACAGTAGTCGTCAGCGCTCCCTGGCGCTGCCTCACGCCGGATGCGGGCATGTTTTCTGCCGTCGATGGCCTGCGGGGTACCGCCAGGCGCCAGGACCTGGCCGCTTTCGCGCCAAGACCGGCGCGGCAGGTTCCGGGATAGGGCAGCGCTGCATGTCGCTCGCGGGCATGTCCCATGGCTGCGTGGGCCTCCTCGATGTCCTTGCGGGAACATCCGCACGGATACGCCTGGCCAGCAGCGACCAGGGCATCCAGTGCGGCCTGGTAGTGCCGGCTGCGCGCCGATTGCCAGACGGGCGGCGCGTCGGGGTGCAGGCCGCAGGCCGCCAGTTGGCCAAGAATGGTCTCGGCAGCGGCCTGGCTGCACCGCGGGGTATCGATGTCTTCGATGCGCACGAGCCACTGACCGCCACGGCCGCCGTCAAACGCGCGAGCGTCCAGCCAGCTTGCCAGCGCCGCGACCAACGAGCCTGCGTGCAGCGGGCCGGTGGGCGAAGGGGCAAAACGTCCCACATAACGCCCACCGTAGGGTGTGGGCGAAGCAGCGTCGCCGCCCGGCACCCCGGCGGGGGGGCGGGTTGGTGCGCTCATGGAGGCGCGCTGCCGGATGCCTGTAGTCGTCATGCCACCGCCAGCGCCAGTTCAAGCCCTGAGACGAAGGCGTCTTCCATGCGGTGACCAAGGCACCAGTCACCGCAGGCGCCAATGCCTGCCCCCGCATCCCACAGATGGCTGCGGCCCAAAGGATGGATGGTTTGCGCATAGCGCCAGCGGCGTGTCTCCACGTAAGAGGGCTCGGCCCGGATGCCGGTGATCTCCGAGAACGCCTTGAGCAGCTTGGCCTTGACGCGCGCCTCGTCATCTTCGAGGTGTTCTGCAGACCAGGCGGGGCTGGCCTGCAAGGTCCAGCGTTCGACCAGGTTGCGGCCCGGCTTGGATGATTCTCGCGCCAGCCAGGCAATCCGGTGGTGGGTGCTCCGGGCCGCGTTCCACTGCGGTCCGAGCGTCGTCAGGCCCGGCCGCACCGCCTGGGGATAGGCCAGCAACAGTGTCCAGCAAGGGGCAATGGCTACGGTTGCAAGGGCATCGGCCAGCCGACTGTCCAGGGACGAACTGGCAAGCAGAGCCTGCGCGGGCACCGATGGCATGGCCAGCAAAACTGCATCGAAACCGGCGTACACGCGCTGCGCTTCATCGGCACCCGCAGTGCGCAATTGCCAGTGACCCGCGTGAACGGCGTCTTGTTCGATGCGCACGACGCGCGTCTGCAAAATCAGGTCGCCCGAGCGGCGCAGCGGCTCTGCCCAGGTGGATACCAGCGACTGCATGCCTGGGCTTGCCACCCAGTGCGCCTCGCCCCCCGCCAGGCCAGCAGCGGCCACGCGGCCTGTGGCGTCGAGCACGCACACCGAGTTGGCGCTCCAGCGCTTGCACACGCCTGCAACGGTGTCGATGGCCCTGGCAAAGCGGGGGTCGCGCACGGTGAAATACTGTGCGCCCGCGTCAAAGTTGCCAAACGGGCTGTCCACGGTGGCTGTTCGCCCGCCTGCCTCATCGGCTTTTTCGAACACCGTCACACGGTGCCCCGCCTGTACCAGCGTGCGCGCGCAGGCAACACCGGCCACACCGGCACCGATCACTGCGAAATGCTTGCGTGGTTTGCCCGACCAGGTCACGGGCACGGCAGAGGCTGCGGACTGCGCGGCGTCAGAGGCCTGTGACGCTCTGGCGCGGCGTCGGCGGCGTTCTGCGGGGCGGGTTTCGGGTGTGCTCATGGAGTGGCCTTTGGATGACGGTCGGCAACAAAACTGCGAAGAACCTGCAACTGCACCCACTCTACACGCGCAAGGCTCTACAAACAGCGGTCGAAACGTCAGAAATGATGGTGGTTTTCCAGCAGAGCACGCCGTGTTGCGGGGCTTTGGAGCTGATGGAGCCACCATTGCAGGGCCCGGCCGGGCGCTGTGAACCCAGGGCCTCCCCAGCCATAGTGAACGCGCACGTGGCGATCGGGCCTTGCCACGCGCCGCGCAACCAGCCGTCCGGCCTGCAGGTAAGGCCGCGCCATGGGTTCGGGCAAGAATCCGCCGCCCAGCCCCCGAAGCTGGACCTGCACCTTGGCCTGCATGCTGTCCACCGTCAGCACATCCTGCCCGCCCAGCAACCCCATGGTGGCGCCGCCGCGGGTGGCGGAATCGGCCACAGCCACCGCGCGGTGCTGGCGCAAGGTGGCATCGGTGATGGGCTCAGGCGCGCCCGCCAGCGGGTGGTGCGGAGCCACCGCATAAATAAACGGCACTTCGCCAAGGAGTTCTTGCTGCAGGCCTGCTACCTCAGAACCCACCACCGACACACCAATGGCCAGATCGGCGCGACCTGAGGTCAGGGCCTCCAGCGTCCCGGTCAGGATGTCGTCCCGCAGTTTGAGGCGTGTGGGCGGTGCCATCGCATAAAAGGCGTCGACCAGTTCAAGCATGGTTTGCGGCGAGATGATGCCGTCGACCGACAAGGTCAGTTGGGGCTCCCAACCCGTGGCCACCCGCCGCACGCGATGGGCCAGGGCGTCGATGTCGTCCAGCAACCGGCTGCCTTCGCGCAGCAGTTCGCTGCCGGCCTCGGTGGGCCTGGCCTGGCGGGCACTGCGGTCAAACAGCAGCAGGTCCAGGGCATCCTCGATCTGCCGCACGCGGTAGGTCAGTGCGCTGGGCACCAGGCCCAGCGCGCGCGCGGCCGCTGCGAAACTACCTTCCTTGGCGATCACCTGCAGCATGGCCAAAGCGTCGGGTGTCAGAACATCGCGTGCGTTTTGCATGAAGCTTGTATTTTATTTCAAAGTATTTGAATGATTGCGACGATTTCGTTGGGGCTTTTCGCGTGCGACCGTGCGTACAGTGACGGCTGTCAAGGAGTTGTGCCATGCTGACTATTCGCAAATCGGAAGACCGGGGCTATGCCGATCACGGCTGGCTGAAGTCATTCCACAGCTTTTCGTTCGCGGGTTACTACGACCCGGCCCACATGGGTTTTGGCAACCTGCGCGTCATCAATGAGGACCGCATTGCGCCCGGCACGGGGTTTGGTACGCATGGCCACCGCGATATGGAAATCATCAGCTATGTGCTCTCGGGTGAACTGGCCCACAAGGACAGCATCGGCAACATCAAGGCGATACCGCCCGGAGATGTGCAGCGCATGAGCGCTGGCACGGGCGTCATGCACAGCGAGTTCAACCATGCGGCGGGCCAGACGACGCATTTCCTGCAGATATGGATCGAGCCCAAGGTGCGCGGCGTTGCGCCGAGCTATGAGCAAAAAACCTTTTCGGATGCCGAAAAACGGGGCGTGTTGCGGCTGGTGGCGTCGCCGGATGGCGCGAACGGTTCGGTCCGGATCCATGCCGATGCGTCGCTGTACTCGGGCCTGCTGCATGGCACCGATGCGCTGTCGGTGCCGCTGCCGCCCGGTCGCAAGACCTATGTGCACCTGGTGCGCGGGGCTTTGTCCGTCAATGGCCGGGCCTTGTCGGGTGGCGATGCGGCGCTGATTCAGGACGAAGACAGGCTGTCTTTGTCGGATGGCAACGATGCCGAGGTGCTGGTGTGCGACCTGGCAGCCTGAGCCCGGCGCGTGTTGGGGCGGGCCATGTGGTCCGGGCTGCATGCGCCATCTGTTTCATGGACGGAGTCGTTTCGGTCCGTCCTTTGGTGGGTTGCGCCAGTGCATCGCAGCTTGTGGTGCGCGGCGGGCCCGGTGGCTGTCGACGCAGAGGTCGACGTGTGTGTTGATGTTGTTTGATCAGGAGTTATTCATGGCGAAAATTGCAGTGGTCTTTCATTCCGGCTACGGCCATACCCAGCGACTGGCGCAAGCGGTTGCCGAAGGCGCCCAGGCCGAGCTGGTGGCCATTGACGCCGACGGCAACCTGCCTGAAGGCGGCTGGGAGACCCTCGCCGCCGCCAGCGCCATTGTTTTTGGCACCCCCACCTACATGGCCGGGCCCAGCTGGCAGTTCAAGAAGTTTGCCGATGCGTCCTCCAAAGCCTGGTTCACCCAGGCCTGGAAAGACAAGCTCTTTGGCGGCTTCACCAACAGCGCCAATGTCAACGGCGACAAGCACTCCACCCTGCACTACTTCATGACCCTGGCC
>JBKCTS010000342.1:0-7219 GCA_046318695.1 Acidovorax sp. | reverse complement strand
GAGCGAGGTCAAGCGGAAGTTCATCGCCGAGCCGGGCGCGTAGGCCCACTTGCCGCCTGATTGGGAGACTTCGATCACAGCAATCCCGTGGATGTCGGTTTCCTTGTTCACTTCGGCGGCGGGACGCGGCAGTGTGCTGGTGCCGCCGTTGGCATGCAGGAAGAATGCCGAGAGCTTTTCGTCGGTCGTCGCTTCGTGGTTGAGGGCCAGGAGGCCACGGTCCGTGGCATTGTCATTGCGCTTGCCATCGGCGCCCAGGCCAAACCATTCCATGCCGTCGTGGTGGTCGCCTGCACGCTTGTCAAAGTCGACGTCGGTGCCGTCGTTCTTGTACGGGGCCACGCCTGCCGCCAGCGGGTCGCCCAGTGCAAACAGCACGCTGGCGGTGTAGCCGGCAGGCACCAGTAAGGTGTCAGCCAGACTTTTGGGCACGGCACCAAAACCCAGGAGCTTCGGGCCTGCGGGCTGCGGGGTGACCACGGGGTCGTCGCTGCCGCCACAGGCCGACACGCCGAAACCCGCCAGCACGGCCGTGCCCACGGATCCCACCCCACCACGCAGCAGGCCACGGCGCGACAGACGGGCGCCCCGCACCGTGTCACCGGTCGGGTTGGCAGATGTGGTGGCGTTCGCGGGGTTGAAGTCGAGAGCCGGATCGGGGGTATTTGTGCGGTGGTTCATCGGGGGTCCTTGGGTTGTCGGTTGCGAAACCCTCCTAGCCTAAAAACTACCCATGACACACCCATGAACGTTTGATGGCGATTGAGTGACACACCCACACCCCCGAACCCTGAGGTGCCTCCCCCCGGGCGCAGCGTGCCATGCTCAGCCTTTGCCCACCCTGCCGTCCACGCGATCAGACAGGCTTCGGAGCATCTGCCAGGCCTGCCGCAACGTGCCCTGGAACAACCACCCCAGCCCGCACATGCCGTACAGCGAAAGCGACGCTGGAAAGTTCACGTCGCGCATCAGCCCAAGGACTGCCGGATCTTTCACAAACCAATAGATCGCGTAACAGCCATCGACCGTGAACCATGTGAAGAACGCAGCCAGCGGAAGCAGGCGCCACTGCCGGAGCATGACCACGCGCAGGCTCCAGGGCGCCGTGGCATAGGCCAGCAGCGCCATGATGAAGCTGATCGGGTAGTCCCAATCGGGGGCGGGCGTGAACTCGGCCCCCAGCAGCAGCAAGGCGATGCCCAACGCCAGAGAGACCAGCTTCCAGGGTCTGTGGTACTCCACCCACTGGGTGCGCCACGACAGGGCGGGTGGCAAGCTCATGGGCAAGCGCTCACTCCACCACCGTCAGTTTGGCCACGCTCAGCGCCAGCCACTTGGTGCCATGGCGCGGAAAGTTCACCTGCGCCCGCGCATCGTCGCCCGTGCCTTCGATGGCCAGCACCTTGCCCTCACCAAACTTGGTGTGGAATACCGCGTGCCCGGCGCGCAAGCCGTGCGACGGGGTAGCCTTCTGCACCGGCACTGGCGGGCTGGCGAAGGCCTCTTTTTTAAAGCCAAAATTGCCCCTTACGCCCGACCCGTATGATCCAGATGCTCCCAAATGAGGAGCAATGCTGCCAAAACCCTGCTGCCGGGGCGTGATCCACTTGAGGGCGGCCTCGGGCAGCTCGTCAAAAAAGCGGCTCTTGATGTTGTAGCGCGTTTGGCCGTGCAGCATGCGCGTTTGCGAATGGCTCAGGTACAGGCGCTTGCGTGCGCGGGTGATGGCCACATACATCAGGCGGCGTTCTTCTTCCAGGCCGTCGCGGTCGCAGGCGGAGTTCTCGTGCGGGAACAGGCCCTCTTCCATGCCGCCGATGAACACGGCGTCAAACTCCAGCCCCTTGCTGGCGTGCACGGTCATGAGCTGCACGGCGTCTTGCCCGGCCTGCGCCTGGTTGTCGCCAGCCTCCAGGGCGGCGTGGGTGAGGAAGGCGGCCAGGGGTGAGAGCGTCTCGCCCGTGTCCGCATCCACGATACCGGCCACGGCAGGTTTCAGGGACTCATCCAGCACCGGCGCATTGGGGTCCAGCCCCTGGCTGACCGCGCTCTGGGTGAGCGGCGTGCCGTGCTCATCCAGCGGCAGGGCCACGGCGTCGCGACCAAAGCCTTCCTGGGTGACAAAACTCTCGGCGGCGTTGACGAGTTCTTCCAGGTTTTCGATGCGGTCCGCGCCTTCCTTTTCGAGCCGGAAATGCTCGATCAGGCCGCTGGATTCGAGCATCTGCTCGATGATGCCGCGCAGGTTCAGGCCTTCGGTCTGCTCGCGCAGCACGTCGATCATGGCCACAAAGGCCTTGAAGTTGGTGCCCGCCTTGCCGGGGACGGCGCTCACCGCATCGTGCAGCGAGCAACCGGCTGCGCGTGCCGCGTCCTGCAATGCCTCGATGCTGCGCGCTCCAATGCCGCGCGGCGGAACGTTGACCACCCGCAAAAAGCTGGTGTCGTCCTGCGGGTTCTCCAACAGGCGCAGGTAGGCCAGCGCGTGCTTGATTTCGGCACGCTCAAAAAACCGCAGCCCGCCGTACACGCGGTAGGGCACGCTGGCGTTGAACAGCGCCGATTCGATCACCCGGCTTTGGGCGTTGCTGCGGTAGAGCACGGCAATCTCGCTGCGCTCAAACCCGTCATTGCGTACAAGCTGCCGGATCTCATCGACCATCCACTGCGCCTCGGCAAGGTCGGAGCTGGCTTCGTACACCCGCACGGGCTCGCCCGCGCCCTGCGTGGTGCGCAGGTTCTTGCCCAGGCGGCGGCTGTTGTGGCTGATGAGCGCGTTGGCCGAATCGAGGATATTGCTGTAACTGCGGTAGTTCTGCTCAAGCTTGATCTGCTGGCGCACCTCAAACTCACGCACGAAGTCGGCCATGTTGCCCACGCGCGCGCCGCGAAAGGCGTAGATGCTTTGGTCGTCATCACCCACCGCAATCACGCTGCCGCGCGCCTCAAGGCGCCCGCCCACATCGTTGCCCGCCAGTTGCTTGAGCCAGGCGTACTGCAGCTTGTTGGTGTCCTGGAACTCGTCCACCAGGATGTGCGCGAAGCGGCGCTGGTAATGCTCGCGAATCGGGTCGTTGTCGCGCAACAGCTCGTAGCTGCGCAGCATGAGCTCGCCAAAGTCCACCACGCCTTCGCGCTGGCATTGCTCTTCGTACAACTGGTAGATCTCGACCTTCTTGCGGCTGTCGCTGTCGTGCGTGGGCACATCGCCGGGGCGCATGCCCTCTTCCTTGCAGCTGGCAATGAAGTAGGCCAGTTGCTTGGGCGGAAAGCGCTCGTCGTCCACGTTGTGTTGCTTGCACAGGCGCTTGACGGCCGAGAGCTGATCCTGGGTATCCAGAATTTGGAACGCCTGCGGCAGCCCCGCTGCCTTGTGATGCGCGCGCAGCAGACGGTTGCACAAGCCGTGGAAGGTGCCGATCCACATCCCGCGCACATTCACCGGCAGCATGGCCGACAGGCGGGCCACCATCTCCTTGGCAGCCGTGTTGGTGAAGGTGACCGCGAGGATGCCGCCCGGCGTGGCATAGCCGTTTTGCAGCAACCAGGCGATGCGGGTGGTGAGCACGCGGGTCTTGCCTGACCCGGCACCCGCCAGGATCAGCGCGTGCCCTGCGGGCAGGGTGACGGCAGCAAGCTGCTCAGGGTTGAGGTGGGCCAGAAGGGGCGATGCGGCCGATGGCGCACCACCGGCAGGGGACGCCGGGGTATCCGGCGCACCCGAAAACGGGTCTTGTGGGAACATGCAGCATTGTAGAAAGTACCCCAGCAACAGCCCACTGCGCCATGAAAAACATTGCCCTGACACTGACCGCCGCCGCAGCGCTGGCCCATGCCCCCCATGCCCTGGCGCAGGCCAGTTGCAGCAGTGACGGTGCCGCGCGGCCGGCGGTGATTCTTGAGCGATTCATCAGCGCCGACTGCGCCGACTGCTGGTCCAAACCCGCCTTGCCTGCGGCCAACGATGGCGTGCGGACCGTCGCGCTGGACTGGATCGTTCCCGGCGCTGCCGGTGACGATGCCCCCCTGTCGGCCGCAGCCATACGCGACGCGCTGCTGCGCCTGGCCGACCTGGGCCGTGCGCCTGTGCCGGACACCGACGTACATGTCGCCGCAGTGACAGCTCCACCGTTGGGCAGCGTGAGGGTGGCCAGTGGCCCGCCGGTCAATGACTACCTGGGCGCAGCGATTGCATGGCAGCCCCCGAAGGCAGGCTTGCAAGACAGCGGCCCCTGGCAGTACCACCTGCTGCTGGTAGAAGCCATCGCACCGGGCACCGAGGGCACTGCGAGCGCTCGCAACCTGGTGCGAAACAGACTCCAGGGCACGTGGGAAAAGGCAAACTTGCAATCAAAACACAAGCAATCACCCTGGGTGGAGATGCGCACCATGCGCATCCCCGAAGGCGCGAAACCAGAGCGCCTGTTCATGGTGGGCTGGGTGCAGAACGCGCAGGGGCAAGCCCTGGCCGCAGCCCAATCCGTATGCCGCTGATACCGCAGCGCTTATGACACCGACTGCGCAGGTCGGTAGAATCAGACACCGGGCCCAAGTTTCTTGAAGCCCGGTTTTTTGTGCCTGCGCACCGCAGGGCCCGGAGTCACTGTGACGTTGCCTCCCGCAAAGCCGGTCAGACAGCCAAGCGCCCGCCGCCACCGAAATTGTTCGGCGGCGTCCTTTGATGGAGCTTGGAATCTCATGGAAATCTTTGACTACGACAACATCCTGCTGCTGCCGCGCAAGTGCCGCGTGGAAAGCCGCTCGGAATGCGACGCCAGCGTGGAGCTGGGCGGCCGCTCGTTCCGCATCCCGGCGGTACCGGCCAACATGAAGACCGTGGTGGACGAAACCATCTGCATCTGGATGGCGCAAAACGGCTACTTCTACGTCATGCACCGCTTCGATCTGGACAACATCCAGTTCGTCAAGGACATGCATGCCCGGGGCTGCTACGCGTCGATCTCGCTGGGCGTGAAAAAGCCCGACTACGACACCGTGGACCAACTGGTCGCCCTGGGCCTCTCGCCCGAGTACATCACCCTCGACATTGCCCATGGCCATGCCGACAGCGTCAAGAACATGATCGGCTACCTCAAGCAGCACCTGCCCAAGTCATTCGTGATTGCTGGCAACGTGGCCACGCCAGAAGCCATCATCGACCTTGAGAACTGGGGTGCAGACGCGACCAAGGTGGGCGTGGGCCCCGGCAAGGTGTGCATCACCAAGCTCAAAACCGGCTTTGGCACAGGGGGCTGGCAGTTGTCGGCGCTCAAGTGGTGTGCCCGTGTGGCCACCAAGCCCATCATTGCCGATGGTGGTATCCGCAGCCATGGCGACATTGCCAAAAGCATCCGCTTTGGCGCGACCATGGTCATGATCGGTGCGCTGTTTGCGGGCCACGAAGAATCGCCCGGCAGAACGGTGGAAGTCGACGGCGAGCTGTTCAAGGAATACTACGGCTCGGCCAGCGACTTCAACAAGGGCGAATACAAGCATGTCGAAGGCAAGCGCATCCTGGAGCCCATCAAGGGCAAGCTGGCAAACACCCTGGTGGAGATGGAGCAGGACGTGCAAAGCTCCATCAGCTACGCCGGTGGCAAAAAGCTGATGGACATCCGCAAGGTCAACTACGTGATACTGGGCGGCGACAACGCAGGCGAACACCTGCTGATGTGATGGCGGCTGCGGTGCCAGACGCCGCAAGCTCCGCGATTCAACTGCGCAGCAGGTTCAGCGCCATGTGGTGCAGGTCGTGTCGGGGCTGCACCAGCGCGTCAAGAATGCTGAAATGATGCAGCCCCGGCAGCACCACGCTGCGCGGCACGCAGAGGCTGCCCCATGCGTCCCGCATGAGCTGGTTCTGGCGCTGGAATTCGGGGCTCTCGTCGCCCCCGACGGCACAGAACAACTGGCCTGAAGGAGGCTCGAGCAGCCGGGCCGGGCTGCATTGCAGAACCTGCTGTTCTGTGAGGTGCAGCGCTGCCTGAAGAAAGGGGGTGTGCATCAGTGGCTCTAGGTCGTGCACCCCCGAAATGGACAGCGCGTTGCGCACCAGGCCATCGGGTAGACCCGCCCCGATCATCGGCCACACGCTGGTCAGCAGCATGGCGGCCAGTTGGCCCCCGGCCGAATGCCCGGCCACCGTGATGCGACGCGGGTCACCACCATGGCTTTCGGCGTTGCGCCACACCCAGCCCAGCGCCATTTCCATTTGTCGGCCAATGTGCGGCACGGTAACTGGCGCCGCTGGTGTGCCAGGGCACAGGGCGTAGTTCACCACCACCACGCAGAAACCAGCCCGGGTGAACGCTGGCGCGACAAAGGAATGGTCGGACTTGTCCAGCGATCGCCAGTAGCCGCCATGGATGAAAACAAGCACCGCAGCCGCGCCAGCAGCCCCGCCGGTGGGAGGAAACACATCCAGCGTTTCCCCCAAGCCTGGGCCATATGCCACATCAAGCACACAGGGCTGCGCCGCCCGCACGGCGGCCGACTCGCGCGCCCAGCGGTCCAGGTAATCGGCATGGTCAGGCACCAGGGCACGGTTGTTGTACATGCGCTCCAGCCAGGCTGGATCGTGCAGGGGCAAGGTCATGGGTGGCTCCGGTGGCTGCGGCATCATCTTTGTATTTGGCAAACACTGCAAGGTCGGTGACAGACTGCCGGCCTAAAAATACCCATGATCCACGGATCGCCAACAGACAAAGCACACGACACATGACCACCACACCGCTTCGCATCGCTGTTTTGGGTATTGGACTGATGGGCCGACCCATGGCACTGCGGCTGAAGGAAGCAGGCCACGAAGTCCACGTATGGAATCGCACGCTTGCCAAGGCCGAGCCGCTCGCGGCCTTCGGCATCCAGGTTCACGCCACCGTTGCCGACGCGTTACGCCATGCAGACGTCGTGGTCAGCCTGCTCGAAAACGGCCCCGTGGTCGGCCATGTACTGTTCGGGCTGGGTGCCGCGCAGGCAATGCGGCGCGGCACCCTTTTCATCGACATGGCATCCATCCAGCCCAGCGAGGCACGCGATCACGCGGCCCGACTCGGCGAGATGGGCCTGTACCACCTGGACGCACCGGTGTCCGGAGGAACGGTAGGCGCCGTGAATGGCACGCTAGCCATCCTCGTGGGCGGGCGTCCTGCAGACTTCGCGCGCGCGCAGCCGGAGTTCGCGGCCTTTGGCAGGGCAACGCTGGTGGGCCCCCATGGCG
>JBKCTS010000341.1:0-1215 GCA_046318695.1 Acidovorax sp. | reverse complement strand
CGCGTGGCACGCCACGCTGGGGCGCGTTGCCTGCTGGTGACCGACATCGACCGCGGCGGTGCCGTGGCCCACCTCTACGGCACCTGGGCCTTACTGCCTGAGGCCGCACGCACGCTGATCAGCGGCTTTGTGCTCAACAAGTTTCGCGGAGATGCCAGCTTGCTGGCCCCCGCCCCGCAGATGTTGCAGGACCTGACCGGTGTGCCCACGGTGGCCACCATCCCCATGCAATGGCGTCACGGCCTGCCCGAAGAAGACGGCGTGTTTGACGACCGAACCCTGGCGGCAGGCCCGGTGCACACCACCGTCGCCGTGATCGCGTACCCGCGCATCAGCAACCTCGATGAGTTCCAGCCCCTGAAAAACGTGCCTGGCGTGCGGCTGCGGTGGGCGCGCAGCCCGGCGGACCTGTACGATTTGAAGACCACCGACTGGATGGTGCTGCCCGGCTCCAAGTCCACGGCCGCCGACCTGGCCTGGCTGCGCGCTCAGGGGCTGGACGAAGCCATTGCCGCCCATGCAGGGCGGGGCGGCACCGTGCTCGGCGTGTGTGGCGGCTTGCAGATGCTGGGCGAGGCACTGATCGACACCGCAGGCATCGACGGCAATGCGCCCGGCCTGGGCCTGCTGCCGCTGGTGACCACGTTCGAGGTGGCCAAGACCGTGCAGCGCACGCAGGTGCGGTTTGGTGCACTGCAAGGCCCCTGGGCCGCGCTGGCGGGTGTGAGCGTGGCGGGTTACGAAATCCACCACGGCCAGACCACCCAGCACCCGGCGATGGCCGCCGCGGGCGACGTGGCCACTGCGGTCGTCCCCGGCCTCGCCTGGCAAAACCCGACGGGCAACGTGCTGGGTGTGTACCTGCATGGTCTGCTGGAAGATCCCGCCGCCCTCAAGGCACTGTGGGGCCACGGCGCGGCACCCGTGCCCACGCTCGATTCGGTCTTCGAGGGCCTTGCCGAGGTGGCCGCCACGCACTTCACCGAGGGCTTTTTGCAGCGCCTGCTCCAGCCCGCAGCCTGACCCCATGGCCTACCGGGCCTTGCCGCAGCCCCATCATGCTTGCCTTGAACCTATTGAGTCGGCACCTTTGAACTTGAACCAGCCGTTCGGGCTGAGCCTGTCGAAGCCTTGCGCAGAGCTTCGAACCGCATCAACGCATTCAAGTTGGTTGATGCCGACTCAATAGGTTGAATGCGCCGGTTCACGTCTTGC
>JBKCTS010000340.1:0-2205 GCA_046318695.1 Acidovorax sp. | reverse complement strand
GCACGCTCACGACCGGCAGGCCGAGGCTCTCCTGCACCTCCTGCACCGCCGAGCGGTCGCCCTGGCCGCGCTCCTCGCGGTCGAGCGCGATCAGGACGCCCGCCGGCGTCGCGCCCTGCGCGCGGATGATCTCCACCGACTCGCGGATCGCCGTGCCCGCCGTGATCACATCGTCCACGATCAGCACGCGGCCTCGCAGCGGCGCGCCCACCAGCGTACCGCCCTCGCCGTGATCTTTGGCCTCCTTGCGGTTGTAGGCAAATGGCACGTTGCGGCCATGTCGGGCAAGCTCCACGGCCACCGTTGCGGCCAGCGGAATCCCCTTGTAGGCAGGACCGAACACCATGTCGAATTCGATGCCGCTGGCCAACAGGGCTTTTGCATAAAATTCGGCCAACCGACCGAGCTTGAGGCCGTCGTCAAACAGGCCGGCGTTAAAGAAGTACGGGCTGATGCGGCCCGCCTTGGTCTTGAACTCCCCGAATCGCAGCACACCCGACTCAACGGCAAAGCCCACAAATTCCTGCGCCAGCTGGCTCTGCTCAGTGATCTGCGCGACACCGTCCACCATGGGGAAATCCTTGTTCAAGTTAACCAGCCTCAATCTCAATGGCATCCGTTCGGCCACCAGCAAGGGCGTGGAAAGCTGGATGGCAGCCACGCGGCCGGATTGTATTTGCGTGCAGGAAATCAAGGCCCAGGCGGCCGACGTGACGAACCGGTTCGAGCGGCTGGCGGGCCTCCAAGGGTACTTCCATTACGCCGAGAAAAAAGGCTACTCGGGTGTGGGGGTCTACAGCCGGCACACGCCTTCGGATGTCATCGCGGGCTTTGGATCTCCCGAGTTCGATGCCGAGGGCCGCTATGTCGAGCTGCGCTTTGACACCCCCGCACGCAAGCTGTCCATCATCAGCGCGTACTTCCCCAGCGGCTCATCGGGCGAAGAACGGCAGCAGGCCAAGTTCCGCTTTCTGGACGCAATGCACCCGCACCTCATGCGGCTCAAGGCCGAGCGCGAGTTCATTCTGTGTGGCGACATCAACATTGCCCACCAGCAGATCGACCTCAAAAACTGGCGCAGCAACCAGAAAAACAGTGGTTTTCTTCCCGAAGAACGTGCGTGGATGACAAAGTTGTTGCACACAACTGGTGCGGGCGGAGGCATGATGGATGTTTACCGCCTGTTACAACCCACAGCCACGGACACTGCCTATACCTGGTGGAGCAACCGCGGTCAGGCCTATGCCAACAACGTGGGCTGGCGCCTGGACTATCATCTGGCCACGCCGGCACTGGCTGCCCTTGCGCGCACCGAATCGATCTACAAGGATGAGAAGTTTTCGGACCACGCTCCCATCACCGTGGAGTACGACCTGAGCTTCTGAGCCATACCGCGAGCCACGTTCCGATGCCTTCTGCCACTGCCTCAGCCGCTCCCAACGCCGCCACATCGAACTACGCCTCATCGGCACCGCTCACCCCGGCGCCTCACACCTTTCGCCCCGCGAGCGCCGACGACCTGTGGAAGCAGCTTTCCACACCCCGTGTCCGCGCGAGTGGCGTACGCCACCTGGGAGAGGCTCTGGTTCATGCCGGGCTGCTGACGGTTGACTCGCTCAAGCAGGGGCTGCAGTTGCAGCAGCATGAACGCAAGATCGGACGGCACCGTCCCATCGGCCAGATCCTGGTGGACCGGGGCACGCTGACGCAGGAGCAGTTGCGCAGCGTGATTGCGTCGTGGCTGGGAGACTATGCCGTGCACCCTGGGGATATCACACCCGAGCCCCAGGCCCTGGCCCTCATCCCGCGCAACGTGGCCGAGCGGGAGTCGGTGCTGCCGCTGCTGGCGCGCGATGATGCCCTGGTGTTGCTGATGGCCGACCCCTTGGACAGGCACCTGGCCGACGAGATGCGTTTTTTAACGCAGCGGCGCATCGTCCCGTTGCAGGCGGCCCCTGGCACGCTGGTGCCGGCCATCCAGCGCGCCTACCGGGGCGGCGCAGCACCCGCAAGGACCGCAGCAGGCGAGCGGCCCACCTCGCAGGAGCTGGTTTCCAACCTTGCCAGCGCGCAGCCAGAGGCCAACGCCGAACACGCCGATGTGATCAGCGAAGCGGACAACACGCTGGTGCGGCTCATCAACTCACTGATCGAGGAGGCCATCAGCCACCGTGCCTCGGACATCCACATCGAGACCGAGCCCGC
>JBKCTS010000339.1:0-5158 GCA_046318695.1 Acidovorax sp. | reverse complement strand
AAGTAGCCCACACCTTCGTTGTTGCCCCCGTTGAAGTCGTCGGTGGCCGGGATTCCGGCCTGCTGCGCGGCCTGGGCGAAGGCATCGAGCACATCCCAGCGCAGGCGCTGCTTTTCAACGCGCCACTCGCCGGTGCTGCCGGTGGCCTTGTTGCCGTGCAGGCGCTTGTAGTTCTCGCTGGCGCCCGCGGGCTTGTCCAGCCGCCAGTGGTCGTCGGGGCGGCGAAAGTACGCCAGGCTGTGCTCCCAGCGCCAGCGGGCGTCGCCGGTCAGATCGGCCCAGTGATCGTAGTCGCGCGCCTGGCCGCGCATGTAGATCATGCCGTTGATGCTGCTGCAGCCGCCCAGGGTCTTGCCGCGCGGGTAGCGCAGGCTGCGGCCGTTCAGGCCGGCATCGGGCTCGGTGTGGTAGAGCCAGTCGGTGCGCGGGTTGCCGATGCAGTACAAGTAGCCCACGGGAATGTGGATCCAGTGGTAGTCGTCCTTGCGGCCAGCTTCGATCTGCAGCACCCGCTGGCGGCCTGCGCTCAGGCGGTTGCTGAGCAGGGCGCCGGCTGTGCCGCCACCAATGATGATGTAGTCGAACTGCGCCGTCTCCGCCATGCCATCGTCTCCGCGTGATGCCTGCCATGTTGATGCAACCGCTTGCGCGGTCGAGGGGGGAGTATGCGCATCAAATCGGCCGCAGGCCAATGATTTCGGCAACGCTGGCGCTATGGACATTGCGAAGTTGTCCGATGCCAGTCATCAATATCTAGCCACGCGGGGCCGTGGGCCGAACCTGAGCGGGCTTGCCCAACGCATCGACGCCATGCATGACAAAAAAGTTCTTTGCCAGATCGATGCCGATGGGGACCATGGTCATAGACTTCCCGGGTCAACACTCGATTGAGTTGATGAGCGCACGCACTTTCCATCGTGGCACTTTGATGCCGTACCCCGCGATGGCGCGGATCACCCGGGACGCGGTAGTCCCTGTCATTCGTTGAGGCTGTGCGAAAACCCCCTCGCGTTCGCGCTCGATCACCTGGTTAACAGGTGGCGATCTTTGCCAAGGGTCAGGCCAGCACGAACGCAGTGCTTGAGGCGATGAAGAAGCGCATCGACAGCCCCGAGGGGCGGCAGCGTTACAGCCAGCGCATCGGCACGGTGGAGCCGGTGTTTGGCAGCATCCGGCACAACATGCGGCTGAACCGGTTCACGCTGCGCGGGCAGCACAAGGTGGGCACGCAGTGGCGGCTGTACTACCAGGTGCACAACATCGAAAAACTGGCCGGGTGTGCGGGCTGAGGAAATAGCGGGCAGGAGGGGGGCTTGTTCGGTGTCAGAATGAACGCTGCAGGCCCGATCAGAGGCCCGATTGAGCGAGCCGATCCACCGCAGACAACATCAGGAAGAGGCCAAGCCATGATCACCACCATCACCGCAACCCAGCGCCAGCCGGTGGCTGGAATTGGGGTTTTTGCACAGCCTCGTTAGCTGTCATGTCCGAGGGCTGTCTCGCACGCGTCTTTCAATCTAAGATCACGTCAGCACCTCCCGGAGCCCCCTCATGATCGACCTCTACAGCTCTCTTGCAAATCAAGCGCAGTCCCTCCCACCCGAAGACCGCGCCCGTTTGGCTGCACGACTACTTGCGAGCTTAGACCCCCATGACACTGAAGTGGAGGCAGCGTGGGAGACGGTGCTTCGCAAGCGCATCGCGGAGGTAGAGTCGGGGTCGGTGACGACCCTCTCAGCTGAAAGCGTGTTCGCTAAAGTGCGCTCCGGTTTACACCAGTGAAGGCCCTGCAGTTTCACCCGGAGGCAGCAGCAGAGTTGGAGTTCGAGGCCCGCTTCTACAACGAGCGTGTTCAGGGTCTCGGCGTGCGTTTCGTCAGTCAGGTCGAGCAAGCATTGCAATTGATGCGTGCCATGCCCGGCATCGGGACAACCTATTTGGCCGATACCCGGCGCGTATTCCCCAAAGATTTTCCTCACTCCATTGTTTACAGCGCGCACTCCGTCCAATGTTTGCGTTGATCAGGTCAGCGCGCCTCTGGCATCGACCCGGATGATGCGTTCCACCACGCCCTCGGCCAGGCCGCCGCGTACGCCGATCATGAAGTCGTACAGGTTCACGGTGGGGTCGCAATGACCCGGAATGAGCCACAGCATCTGGCCCAGCGTGGGCAGCAGCGCCTGCGGGCCCTGGGCGTAGAGCAGGCCATGCTCGTCGCCGCCATTGGCGTAGCGCAGGGCGTAGTCGGGCGGCAGCAGGGCCACTGTGGGCAGGCCCGAATCGATGGCGTTGCTTTTGTGGCCAGCGTCGCACACGGCGTGGCCCTCGTGCGCCGAGATCACCTGCGTCTTGATGAAGGCCGCATGTTCAAACTGCGGCTGGGCGGGTTCGCGTTCGTTGCGTGCGTAGTCGGCATCCATGAACAGGAACGAGCCCGCCTGCACCTCGCCAAACACACCGCTGGCGGCCTCGTGCACCAGGGTGCCGGTGCCTGAGCCGGTGACCAGGGGCACGGGCAGGCCGGCGTCTTCGATCAGCATGCGCGTGAGCTGTGCGGCGGACACCACCTCGGCGATGGCTGCGCGGCGCCCCACGGTGCTGACCATGTGTTGCGCCCGTCCGTGGTAGGCCTGCAGTCCGGCAAACCGCAGCCGGCTGTGCTGGGTGACGGCCTGGGCCAGTGCCACGGCGGCCTCGCCCGGTGGCACGCCGCAGCGGCCCTGGCCTACGTCGATCTCGACCAGCACGTCGATGCCGCTATCGCTGCCGTGCATGGCCATGGCCTCGGCCAGCCGGGCAACGCCTTCGATGTGGTCCACCGCAATCGCCAGGCGCCCACCCTGGGCGGCCAGCCGGGCTGCCAGGCGTGCCGCACGGTGCAGCTTGGGCATGGCCACCACTTCGTTGGTGATGGTGATGTCGGTCACGCCGCCTGCGGCCAGTGCCTCGGCCTCAGACACCTTTTGCACACACACACCCTGCGCGCCAGCGCGCTGCATTTGCAGCGCCAGTTCGGCACTCTTGTGCATCTTGGCGTGGGGGCGCCAGCGCACACGGTGCTTGCGCGCAAAATCAGCCATGCGCTGGATGTTGCGCTCCATGGCATCAAGGTCAATCACCAGCGCGGGCGTGTCGATCAGGTCCACACGCTGGCCGATGGTGGATGTAAGAGAGTCAGGCATGGGTTTCATCATGTGCTGCATGGTCTAGGTGCTGGGTATCGGCCCAACCGATCAGGGTCAGGCCGTCGGGGGTCCACAAAATACGGTTGATGGCCGCGTTGGCCAGTTGCCAGGTGCGCGGTGCCTGGATGTCCTGGCGCGTGGCCAGGCGGTACAGCACATCCAGGACGCCGCCATGCGCGACCACCACGATCTGTTCGCCAACATGCCCGCGTGCCAATGCCGCGACGGTGCGCTCGATGCGCTCGCGCAGCACCAGCAGCGACTCGCCGCCCTCTGGCGCGTAATGTGGATCGCGCTTACGCCAGCGCAGGGCGTCTTCGGGGAACTCGGTTTCGATCTCGGCAAAGGTGCGGCCCTCAAAGTGGCCGAAGCTGCGCTCGCGCAGGCCTGTATCTGCGACCAGCGGCGCGCCCGTGCTGTGGGCCACGGCCTGGGCTGTGGCATAGGCGCGTTGCAGGTCGCTGGTGTAGACCGCGGCCACCGGCTCGCAGGCCAGTGCCTGGGCGACCTGCCGGGCCTGCCACCGGCCGGTGTCATTGAGCGCAATGTCCAGATGGCCCTGGATGCGGGTGTCCACGTTCCAGTCGGTTTCTCCGTGGCGGATGGCGACAATGCGGGTAGCGTCCATGCGGTCGAGTGTCGTGTCGGAAGTGGGCTGGCAAGGCCATGGTGTGCGGCCACCCTTGGGCGACCGCCCAGGCAGCCGCCACGCATTGTGCCCGTCCGGCTGGCACAGGGCACCACGCAAGCTTACCGCGTTGGCGGGGCTGCAGGTGCCGGCGAAGTGTTCGGAGCTGCGGGCGCTGCGCTGGTCGATGGCACCACCACGCCCGGCGTTGCGGGAGAAACCAGTGGCAGACGCACCTGCCGCGGGCCGGCCGGTGGCGCCGGAAACCCCTGCAGCGCTGCATCAAACAGCACGCCATACACCCCGGGGTCTTTCACCCACACATCTTCATGCACGGCCGAGGTTTCATACACCACCGTTTGGTCGCGTGCGCTGCGCAGCACCAGGCTCACCGCACGCCGGTACAGCGGCGTGGGCCAGCCAATGCCCCACAGCCCGCCGACGCCCCAGCCACGCCCATGCAAGCCGCCGCCCCAGGCCCCGGGCGATGGGCCGAAGCCGCCCAGTGCGCCGTGGGGCCCGTAGGGATCGCCCCAGGGGTCTGCCCGGGGCACCGTGTCGGCCTGCACGCCAATCTGCGCCAGCAGTTGGGGCTTGGCATCATCGCGCCGCAGCCCGGCGCGTGCGAGGGCCTGTTCGGCCAGCGCGGCAATCGGATCGAAAGCCGGGCCCTGCTGCGAAGGCAGGCGCTCGAGCCGGTAGGTGGCGGGGGTGGTGACCGCGCCAGGGGTGGCAAAGCTTTGCACCCGCCCGTCCACGATGCGCGGGCCCGTGCCGCAGCCCGCGAGCACCAGGGCGGCCAGCGCCGTGACGAGACAAGGGATAAGGCGGCGAGGGTTCATGGCGGGGCACTCCGGGGTGTGGCTCGTGGCAGCACGATCACGGTGAGACACCGCCAGCCGTCGCAGGTTCACGACAGATGCACCACCTGCACACCGGGCAACGTTGGCGACGGGGCCGAAAACTCTTCCTTGTCAAAGGCCTTGTCCCCGTCGTCACTGGCCACGCCCGTGGCTTTGGCGTTCCTGAAGTCGTAGAGGCTGCCGTCCAGCAGGTGCGAGGGCACGACGTTTTGCAGCGCGTTGAACATGTTCTCCACGCGGCCGGGAAAGCGCTTTTCCCAATCGCGCAGCATCTCGCCGACCTGCTTGCGCTGCAGGTTTTCCTGGCTGCCGCACAGGTTGCACGGAATGATGGGGAAGTTGCGGTGCGCGGCCCAGCGTGCGGTGTCTTTTTCGGCCACGTAGGCCAGCGGGCGGATCACCACATGCCGGCCGTCGTCACTCACCAGCTTCGGGGGCATGCTTTTCATCTTGCCGCCAAAGAACATGTTGAGCAGCAGGGT
>JBKCTS010000338.1:0-1782 GCA_046318695.1 Acidovorax sp. | reverse complement strand
CGTAGATGTCGCTGATGGCGTTGGTGGCGGCAATGCGCCCAAAGTCGAACGTGTCGTCCACGATGGTCATGAAGAAATCGGTGGTGGAGACCACGCCCCGCCCGTCGTCCAGCGCGTACACCGCCGCATCGTCGCGCGACGCGTTGCCAACCCACAGGCGCGGGTCCAGGTGCTGGGCGCCGCTGCCAGCCAGGATGACGTCGAGCACCTTGGGGCTGATCTTGCAGCCGCAGCCCGCGCCGTGGCTGTACTGGGTGAGGCGAATGGGGCCGCTGGCGGCGGCGTCGGGGGTGATGGCAGGAGGTGTCATGCCTGCATTGTCCCGAATCGACCAACCGTTGAGCTTGCGGCCCCCTTAAAACACCTGGGCCGGCCACGTTCTTGCGATCGTGACCGGCCCGGTTCGTTGCGCCCTGAGCCCAGCGCGGGGTTGGGCGGGTGCGGTCAGGCGGCGGGTGCCAGCACCGAAACGCCGCCCATGTAGGGGCGCAGCACCTCGGGCACGACCACGCTGCCATCAGCCTGCTGATAGTTTTCCAGCACAGCCACCAGCGTGCGGCCCACGGCCAGGCCCGAGCCATTCAAGGTGTGCACCAGTTCGTTTTTGCCCTGCGCGTTCTTGAAGCGGGCCTGCATGCGACGGGCCTGGAATGCTTCGCAATTGCTCACCGAGCTGATCTCGCGGTAGGTGTTCTGGGCGGGCAGCCACACTTCCAGGTCATAGGTCTTGGCGGCGCCAAAGCCCATGTCGCCGGTGCACAGGCTCATCACGCGGTAGGGCAGGCCGAGCTTTTGCAGCACAGCCTCAGCGTGGCGGGTCATTTCTTCCAGCGCTTCGTAGCTTTTGTCGGGGTGCACGATCTGGACCATTTCGACCTTGTCGAACTGGTGCTGGCGGATCATGCCGCGCGTGTCGCGGCCATAGCTGCCGGCCTCGGAGCGAAAGCACGGCGTGTGGGCCGTGAGCTTGATGGGCAAATCAGCTTCGGCCACCACCAGGTCGCGCACAAAGTTGGTCAGCGGCACTTCGCTGGTGGGGATGAGGTAGAGCGCGGCGTTGTCGGGCACGGGCTCGCCGTCTTGCCCGCCCTTCTTGGCGGCAAACAGGTCGCCTTCGAACTTGGGCACCTGGCCGGTGCCCTTGAGCGAGTCGGCATTGACGGCATAGGGCACGTAGCATTCGGTATAGCCGTGCTGGAGCGTTTGTAGGTCGAGCATGAACTGGCTGAGGGCGCGGTGCAGGCGGGCGATGGGGCCCTTCATCACCGTGAAGCGCGACCCCGAGAGCTTGACGCCCATGTCGAAATCGAGCCCCAGGGGCGTGCCCACATCCACATGGTCTTTCACCGCAAAGGCAAAGGCGGCGGGGGTGCCCCAGCGGCGCACTTCGACGTTGCCGTGCTCGTCGCTGCCCACGGCCACGGACTCGTGCGGCAGGTTGGGCACAGCGGCCAGCATGGTCTGCAGCTCGGTCTGAATCTGCTCCAGGCGGGCGGCAGATTGCTCCAGCTCCACCTTGCCTGCGGCCACCTGGGCCTTGGTGGCTTCGGCACCGTCCTTGTCGCCCCGGCTCATCAGCATGCCCACCTGCTTGGAAAGCTGGTTGCGCTGGGCCTGCAATTCCTCGGTGCGGGTTTGCAGCGTCTTGCGCTCGGATTCCAGGGACTGGAACGCTTGCACGTTCAGGAAAGCCTGGGGCTTTTTGCGGGTTTCCAGGCGCGCGATGGCGGTGTCGAGGTCTTTGCGGAGAAGGAGGATGTCAAGCATCACAGGATTTTAGAG
>JBKCTS010000337.1:0-2249 GCA_046318695.1 Acidovorax sp. | reverse complement strand
GAGCAGGATCACCGGCACCAGGCCCACGGCCACCAGCGCCAGCGATGGCAGGGCCGCCTCGCCCAGGCGTTCATCGCGCGCCAGTTGGTAGGCCACCACGGCCAGGGTGTCGCTGTTGAAGGGGCGCAGGACCATGGTGGCGGGCAGCTCTTTCATCACATCGACAAACACCAGCAGCGCCGCTGCCGCCGTTGAGCGCTTGAGCAGCGGCCCATGCACGCGCGACAGCAGGCCCAGGCTGCCCACGCCCAGCATGCGCGCCGAATCGTCCAGGCTGACCGGGATGCGGGTGTACCCGCTTTGCACCGACTGCAGCGCCACGGCGCAAAAGCGCACCAGGTAGGCCCACACGATGCCAAAGCTGGTGGCGGTGACCAGCGCGCCCACGCCCCAGTGCGGCACCAGGGCCTGCAGCCAGCCGACCGGCAGCAGCAGCCCCACGACGATGACTGCGCCCGGCACGGCATAGCCCAGGCTGGCCAGCCGGACCACGCCGCGGGTCAGCGGGTCAGGACGGCGGCGCAGGGCAAACGCCAGCGTCAGCGCAGCCAGTACGGCCAGCACGGCGGTGATGCCGCCCAGCCGCACGCTGTGCCAGGCCCACTCCAGAAAACGCTCCCACGGCAGGGCGGCCCAGTCGGCCGCCAGCGGGCGCAGCATGAAGGCCACCGGCGCAACAAACCCCATCAGCACCGGCAGCGCGCAGACGGCCCAGGCCAACCAGCGCCGGCCGCCCCGCAGCACCAGGGGCTGCGCCTCGGTGGAGCCTCCGCGCCCACCCACCGAGGCAAAGCGCATGCGCTGCTGGGCGCGCTGCTCCAGATGCAGCAGCAGCACCACCACCGCCAGCAACATGGTGGCCAACTGCGCGGCGGCCAGGCGGTTGTCCATGGACAGCCAGGCCTTGTAGATGCCGGTGGTGAAGGTCTGGATGCCGAAGTAGCTGGACACCCCGAAGTCGGCCAGGGTTTCCATCAGCACCAGCGCCACGCCCGCTGCCACTGCGGGGCGCGCCAGCGGCAGGGCCACGGCGCGGATGCGGCGCGGCAGCGGCGCGCCCAGCAGGCGGGCGGCTTCCATCAGGTGCGCGGCGCGCTCGCCCAGCGCCGTGCGCGCCAGCAGGTACACGTAGGGATAGAGGCTGAAGATGAACACCCACACCGCGCCGCCCAGGCTGCGGATCTCGGGCAGCAGGCGCCCCTCCAGCCCAAAGGCGCTGCGCAGCCCCACCTGCAGTGGCCCGCTGAACTGCAAAAAGTCGGTGTAGGCGTAAGCCGTCACGTAGGCGGGCATGGCCAGCGGCAGCAGCAGCAGCCACTCCAAGGTGCGGCGGCCCGGAAAGTCAAACAGCGTGACGGCCGCGGCGGTGCAGGTGCCGACCACGGCAGCGCCCACAGCCACCATCACGCCCAGCCACAGCGTGGTCCAGGCATAGCGCGGCAGCACGGTGGCGGCCATCTCGCTCAGGATGTGCCCGGCCTGCCCATCGCCCTGCCCCCACGGCCACCACGATGCCAACACGGCCAGCACGGGCAGCGCCAGAAAGCCCGCAAACAGGATCAGCAGCAAGCTGCGACAGAGGATGAACGTGCGGCGCACGGGGGAAAGCTCGGCGGGGGGATCGACGCGTGCCGAAGGCTGGCGGAGGCCCTGCGACGATCGGAAATGCAAATGCGAATTCTAAGCATTCACGACAACCACCTAAAATGCAGCCATGTTTCTGGAGGTCTCCCAACTCGAAGTCCGCTATGCGGGGCGCAGCCAGGCCGCCGTGCAGGGCGTGACCCTGGGCCTGCACGCGGGTGATATCGGCGTGCTGATTGGGCCATCGGGCTGCGGCAAGACCACCCTGCTGCGCGCCGTGGCGGGCCTGGAGCGCGTGGCGGGCGGGGAGATCCGGCTGACCAAAGGTCTGGTGGGCAGCGCCACGCTCAGCGTGCCGCCCGAGCAGCGCCGCATCGGCATGGTGTTTCAGGACTACGCCCTCTTTCCGCACCTGAGCGTGGGCCGCAACGTGGCGTTTGGCATTGACCAGCTCCCGCGCGCCGAGCAGGCCGCCCGCGTGCGCGAGGTGCTGCAACTGGTGGGGCTGGAGGGCAGCGAGCACCGTTATCCGCATGAACTGTCTGGCGGCCAGCAGCAGCGGGTGGCCCTGGCGCGTGCGCTGGCGCCCCGCCCGCAGCTCATGCTGCTCGACGAGCCCTTCTCCAACCTTGACGTGGACCTGCGCGAGCGCCTGGCCCACGAGG
>JBKCTS010000336.1:0-5292 GCA_046318695.1 Acidovorax sp. | reverse complement strand
CTTGCCCGAGCCCGACGCACCCACAATGGCCAGCGTTTCGCCCGCATGGACCTGCAGGTCCACGCCCTTGAGCACCGTCACATCCAGGCGGCCTTCGGTAAAGCGCTTGGTCAGGCCCAGGGCTTCCAGCACCACGGCGTTTTTTTCAGCGGTCATCTCGGTGATCCATGTCGTGAAACTGGCGCGCGCCAGATCCGGGCCGCCGCGCCAGGGCCGCCCCGCCGCGGATGCGGCGTTCCACTTGCGGGCGCTGGCTGCGTCCCTGTGCTCGCATCGCGCAGCCATGCGACAGCGGGGGCCGAGCGCGAAGCGTCTCAGGGGGGTGTTTTTTATTCATAGCGCAGCGCCTCGGCAGGGTTCACGCGGCTGGCGCGCCAGCTGGGGTAGAGGGTGGCCACAAAGGACAGCACGAGCGAGATGACGCCGATGGGCACGATGTCGCTGCTTTGCGGTTCGCTGGGCATCTTGCTGATGAGATAAATGTCTTTAGGCAAAAAGCTGGCGTTCAGCGCCCGTTCGATGGCAGGCACGATCACGTCGATGTTGAGCGCCACGCCCAGGCCCAGCAGCAGGCCCACGCAGGTGCCGATCACGCCGACCATGGCGCCTTGCACCACAAAGATGCCCATGATGCTTTTCGGGCTGGCGCCCAGCGTGCGCAGGATGGCGATGTCGGCGCGCTTGTCCGTCACCGTCATCACCAGCGTGCTCACCAGGTTGAACGCGGCCACGGCCACGATGAGCGTGAGGATGATGAACATCATGCGTTTTTCGAGCTGTACGGCGGCAAACCAGGTGCGGTTTTGCTGCGTCCAGTCGCGGATCAGCAGTTGCCCGCTGAGCGTGCGGGCCAGCTCTTGCGCCACCACGCGGGCCTGGTGCAGGTCCTTGAGCTTCAGGCGCACGCCGGTGGGCCCTTCCAGGCGGAAGATGCGCTGCGCGTCCTCGTGGTGCAGCATCACCAGGGCCGAGTCGTATTCGTAGTGGCCCGAGTCAAACGTGCCAGCCACCGTCATCTGCTTGAGGCGCGGCACCACGCCCGCGGGCGTCACCTGCCCGGCCGGGGCGATCAGGGTGATCACATCGCCCGCCCGTACACCCAGCGCGCGCGCCAGCTCGCCACCCAGCACCACGCGGAACTCGCCGGGCACCAGCAGGCGCAGCACTTCATCATTGGTGGCGGCCAGGTCGGTCACCGCGCCTTCCAGGGCCGGGTCGATGCCGCGCACCAGCGTGCCCTTCATGTCATCGCCACGCGCCAGCAGCGCCTGCGCGGCCACAAAGGGCGCGGCACCGATCACGTTGGGGTTTTGCTTGGCCTCGGCCAGCGTGCGCGCCGGGTCGGGCAGCGCCGCGCCCTGGGGCGCAAAGATCTCGATGTGCGAGACCACGCTGAGCATGCGGTCGCGCACTTCCTTTTGAAAACCATTCATCACGCTCAGCACGATGATGAGCGCCGCCACGCCGAGCGCAATGCCCAGCATGGACACACCCGAGATGAACGAGATGAAACCATTGCGCCGCGTGGCGCGCCCAGCGCGGGTGTAGCGCCAGCCCAGGGCCAGTTCGTAGGGGATTTGCATAACAGGGTCAAAAGGCCGATGCGACGAGCGACACAGCCGTCCACGTAGAGCATCGATTCTGGCATTGCTCATTCATATCGAAGCGCTTCCGCAGGATTCACATGGCTCGCACGCCAGCTGGGGTACAGCGTGGCCACGAAGGCCAGCGCCAGTGAAACGAGGACGATCGGCACGATATCCGAGCCCTGAGGATCGCTGGGCATATTGCCGATCAAGTAAATCTCCTTGGACAGGAAGCGCGCGCCCAGTGCTTGCTCCATCGCAGGAACGATCACGTCGATGTTGAGCGCAATGCACAGACCAGCACCCAGACCGGCCAATGTGCCCATCACCCCAACCATCGCACCCTGCACCACAAAGATGCCCATGATGCTTTTCGGGCTGGCGCCCAGGGATCGCAAGATCGCGATATCGGCTCGTTTGTCGTTAACAGCCATCACCAACGTAGAAACGAGATTGAAAGCAGCCACCGCCACAATCAGCACGAGGATGATGAACATCATCCGCTTTTGCAATCGCAGGGTCTCAAACCAGTTGCGGTTTTGCTGGGACCAGTCGCGCAGCAGCAGGTCCCCGTACAGCGTCTGGGCCAACTGCCCGGTGACTGCGCGGGATGTCTGCGGATCCTTCAATTGCACCGCAACGCCTGTTGGCCCGTGCAGGCCGAAGACCGCCAGCGCATCGTCCCGGTGCATCCAGGCCAACGTAGCGTCATATTGAAAATGCCCCGATTCCACGACGCCAGCCACGACGAGGGACTGGTACCGAGGGACGACGCGACCCACGCTGCGCCTGTCACCTGCGGGCACCACGAGGGTGACGGGATCACCCGCCCGCACACCAAGGGAGCCAGCCAACTCACTGCCCAAAACGACGCGGAACTGCCCGGCGACCAAGGTGGTCAGCAGATCGGCATGGGCAGCGGCCAGCGCCGTCACACCACCTTCGAGTACGGGATCGATGCCACGCACTACCGCGCCCTTCATCTCATCGCCACGCGCCAGCAACGCCTGGGCCGCTACAAACGGCGATGCGCCCGCGACCGAGGGGTGCAACCTCACTTGGCTCATCGTATGGGCGGCGTCCTGCAGCGCTGCCCCTTGCGGAGCCACGATCTCGATGTGCGCTATCGCCCCCAGCATGCGGCCACGCACTTCTTTCTGAAATCCGTTCATCACGCTGAGCACCACAATCAACACCGCCACGCCGAGCGCAATGCCCAGCATGGACACACCCGAGATGAACGAGATGAAACCATTGCGCCGCGTGGCGCGCCCAGCGCGGGTGTAGCGCCAGCCCAGGGCCAGTTCGTAGGGGATTTGCATGGATCAGGAAAAAAGGGGATGGCCGCCCGGGCAGCACGGAATGTCGGCCCGGGGGCGCCGCCGATTGTGGCATCCCGCAAAATACCCGGATGCCGGACACCCACCATGTGCTCATTCCCCACGCCGCAAGCGCCTCCGAGGGATGCCAGCAAGCCCTACAAGGCCTGGCCCTGCCCCACCTGGATCGGCTTCTGGCGCGGCTGGGCGCCCTGCCCGCAGCCTTCGATGCGGCGGTCGCCCATGGCGAGGAAACCAGTTTTTCGCCGCCGCACGAGCGCGTGCTGGCAAGCCTGCTGGGCCTGCCTGCCGAGGACGGCCGCATCCCCTGGGCCGCCTGGCACCGCCACCAGCAGGGCGCGCCCGCTGACGATCAGGCCTGGGCTTTTGTCACGCCCTGCCAATGGCAGGTGAGCACCGACCACGTCACCCTGCGCGACCCCGAGGCGCTGGGCCTGGATGAGGCTGCCTCGCGCGCGCTGCTGGCTATCGTGTCGCCCTGGTTTGCCGAAGACGGCATCACGCTGCACTACGACCAACCCACGCGCTGGCTGGCCAGCGGTGATGTGTTCGCACAGCTCTCCACCGCATCCCTCGAACGCGTGCTGCTGCGCGATGTGCGCGCCTGGATGCCGCATTCCACCGACCCCGCCGCAGCGCGCACGCTGCACCGCCTGCACAGCGAGATGCAGATGCTGCTGTACACGCACGCCTTCAATGACGAACGCGCCGAGCGCGGCCTGCCGGTGGTCAATTCGTTCTGGGTGCACGGTGCGGGGGCCTTGCCATCGCACAAGGTGCCTGCCACACACCCCCGGCCCACCATGCCCACTGGCCTGCGCGACGCGGCGCTGCACGAAGACTGGCGCGCCTGGGCCGCAGCCTGGGCTGCACTGGACGCAGGCCCCGTGGCCGACCTGCTGCGCCAGGCCGAACGCGGTGCGGCGGTGCAGCTCACGCTGTGCGGGGACCGCAATGCACTGGCGTTTGGCAGTGCCGCCCCGCGCGGGCTGGCGCAGCGATTTCAGAGTCTCTTCAAGCCGTTGCGCTTGCCTGAACTACTCAATAAGCTATGAAAATAGTAGCAAGAGACATCCCGCCGCGTGCCGCCTGGGCGCTGGAGCAGGCGGGCGTGCACCCCCTGCTGGCCCGGCTGTACGCCGCGCGCGGCGTGCGGGGCAAGGACGAGCTGGACGATGGCCTGACCCACCTGCTGCCCCCCGCCGGGCTGGCAGGCATCACGCAGGCGGCGCGGCTGCTGGCCGATGCCGTGCAGCAAAACCAGCGCATGGTCATCGTGGCCGACTACGACTGCGACGGCGCCACCGCCTGCGCTGTGGGCGTGCGCGGCCTGCGCATGCTGGGCGGCCGCCATGTGGACTACCTGGTGCCCGACCGCATCACCGACGGCTACGGCCTCACGGCCCCCATTGCCCGGCGCGTGAAGGAACGCGGGGCAGACGTGCTGATCACCGTGGACAACGGCATCGCCAGCGTAGACGGTGTGGCCGAGGCCAAGGCGCTGGGCCTCACGGTGGTGGTGACCGACCACCACCTGCCTGGGCCCGAGCTGCCCGCCGCCGATGCCATCGTAAACCCCAACCAGCCCGGCTGCACCTTCGAGAGCAAATCGATTGCCGGTGTGGGCGTGATGTTTTATGTGCTGCTGGCGCTGCGCGCCGAACTGCGCGCGCGGGGCGTGTTCGATATGTCGAACGCTGCCGGGCCGTCCCAAGGCGAGAGGGCCCCCTCGGGGGGCAGCGAACCACGCGAAGCGGGGAGCGTGGGGGCGCCCAAGCCCCAGCCCAAGCTCGACCCGCTGCTCACACTGGTGGCGCTGGGCACCGTGGCCGATGTGGTCAAGCTTGACGCCAACAACCGCCGCCTGGTGGCCCAGGGCCTGCGCCGCATTCGCGCCGGGCAGATGCCTGCGGGCATTGCGGCCCTGTTCCACGCGGCGGGCCGCAAGGCCCACGTGGCCACCACGTTTGACTTTGGCTTTGCCTTGGGCCCGCGCATCAACGCCGCAGGCCGCCTGGCCGACATGACCCTGGGCATCGAATGCCTGCTGACCGACGATGCTGGCCGCGCCGCCGAGCTGGCCGGGCAGCTCGACGCCATCAACCGCGAGCGCCGCGAGATCGAGGGCGGCATGCGCGAGCAGGCCATGCTGATGGCCGAAAGCCTGTTCCAGCAAGACGAAGACCCGCCGCCCGCCATCAGCGTGTTCGACCCCGACTTTCACGAAGGCGTGGTGGGCATTGTGGCCAGCCGCATCAAGGACAAGCTGCACCGGCCCACCTTTGTGTTTGCGGCCAGCAGCGCGCGGGGCAATGCGCACGAGCTGAAAGGCTCAGGCCGCTCCATCCCCGGTTTTCACCTGCGCG
>JBKCTS010000335.1:0-3320 GCA_046318695.1 Acidovorax sp. | reverse complement strand
ACCAGCAATTGCTCGACCTTGCTGCGAAAACTGTAGCGCTTGACGCGCGCCGTGCCCGCGTCAATCACATACCGGATGCCCGGCACGGTGAGCGAGGTCTCGGCCACGTTGGTGGCCAGCACGATGCGGCGGCCCGTGTGGCCGTCAAAAATGCGGTCCTGCTCGGCCTGGCTGAGCCGGGCAAACAGCGGCAGCACCTCGGCATGGCGCATCACCGGCTGGTGCGACAGGTGCTTTCGCAGGTGGTCGGCCGCCTCGCGGATCTCGCGCTCGCCGGGCAGAAAGACCAGGATGTCGCCGGCTCCACCGGGCCCCCACGCTCCGCGCTGCGCGTCGTCGCTGCCCCCCGAGGGGGCCGCACCCGGCTTGGGGCGGCCCGGCGCCGGGTGGCCCGCCCACAGCTCGTCCACGCCATCGGCAATCGCCTCGTTCAGGCCGTAGTCGCGGCTCTCTTCAAACGGGCGGTAGCGCTGCTCGACCGGAAAGGTGCGGCCAGATACGTAAATGACCGGTGCCGGGCCTTTGGCCGATTCAAAGTGCTTGGCAAACCGGTCGGCGTCGATGGTGGCCGAGGTCACGATGACCTTGAGGTCGGGACGGCGCGGCAGGATCTGGCGCAGGTAGCCCAGCAAAAAATCGATATTGAGGCTGCGCTCATGCGCCTCGTCGATGATGATGGTGTCGTAGGCCAGCAGCAGCGGGTCGGTCTGGGTCTCGGCCAGCAAGATGCCGTCGGTCATCAGCTTGACGGACGCATCGCGCGAGAGGCGGTCTTGAAAGCGCACCTTGAAGCCCACCACATCACCGAGCGGCGTGTTCAGCTCCTGCGCAATGCGCTTGGCCACGCTGCTGGCCGCGATGCGGCGCGGCTGCGTGTGGCCGATGAGCTGCGCTTTTTGGCCCGGCTTGGCATTGCACTTGCCCCGGCCCAGCGCCAGCGCAATCTTGGGCAGCTGCGTGGTCTTGCCCGACCCCGTTTCGCCACACACGATGACGACCTGGTGCTTGCGGATCGCCGCCATGATCTCCTCGCGCTTGCCCGAGACGGGCAAGGATTCGGGAAACTCAATCACCAGGGGCGGGGGCGCTACGGGGCGGGCTGCAGGTGGCGTTGCTGGAAGGGTATGAGATGGCGCAGATTCGTTCATGAAGGCCTTCATTATCCCGGTGCACTGCTGCCAAGGAAGCTCTGCATAACCCTCGCGAGGATGCGCTGGTGCGGATCGGGATAGGCCACAAGGCGCTTTTTGCAGCCAATAGCCTGGCTATTGGCAAGAAAAGCAACGCCGTGGACTGCCCGAGCCCGCGCCCGCGCAGACCGCAGGGAGTTATGCAGAGGTTCCCTAAGGAGCCACAGGGCGCTGCCACAAGCCATGTCCACTTATGATGCGCGGAGATTGCAACCCGCGCGCAGCCGAGCATCGCCCCCCAGCCCAAACGACGCCATGTCTACCGTATTCAACTTCACCTTCGTGCCCTGGTTTCGCTCGGTAGCGCCCTACATCCACAAGTTCCGCAACCAGACCTTCGTGATCGGGCTCACGGGCGAAGCCATTGCGGCAGGCAAGCTGCACAACATCGCGCAGGATCTGGCACTCATCCAGGCGATGGGCGTGCGCATCGTGCTGGTGCACGGCTTTCGGCCGCAGGTGAACGAGCAGCTGGCCGCAAAGGGCCATGCTGCAAAGTACTCGCACGGCATCCGCATCACCGACTCAGTGGCGCTCGACTGTGCCCAGGAAGCCGCGGGCCAGCTGCGCTACGAGATCGAAGCCGCCTTCAGCCAGGGCCTGCCCAACACGCCCATGGCGGGCGCCACGGTGCGCGTGATCTCGGGCAACTTCCTCACGGCGCGGCCGGTGGGCATTGTCGATGGCGTGGATTTCCAGCACTCAGGCCTGGTGCGCAAGGTGGACGTGGCGGGCATCCAGCGCACGCTGGACATGGGCGCGCTGGTGCTGCTGTCACCCTTTGGCTTTTCGCCCACGGGCGAGGCCTTCAACCTGAGCATGGAAGAAGTCGCCACCAGCGTGGCCATTGAGCTGCGCGCCGACAAGCTGATCTTTGTGTCCGAGGTGCCCGGCATCCGCGTGAACCCCCTGGAGCCCGAAGGCGACGACAACCCCATCGACACCGAGCTACCCCTGGCAACTGCACAGGCCCTGCTGGCCCAGTTGCCCACGGCGCAAACGCCCACCGACACCGGCTTTTACCTGCAGCACTGCGTGAAGGCCTGCAAGGCGGGCGTGGAGCGCAGCCACATCCTGCCCTTTGCGGTGGACGGCTCGCTGCTGCTGGAGGTGTATGTGCACGACGGCATCGGCACCATGGTGATTGACGAAAAGCTCGAAGAACTGCGCGAAGCCACCATTGACGATGTGGGCGGCATCCTGCAACTGATCGAACCCTTCGAGAAGGACGGCACGCTGGTCAAGCGCGACCGCACCGAGATCGAGCGCGACATATCGGCCTACACCATCATCGAACACGATGGCGTGATCTTTGGCTGCGCGGCCCTCTACCTCTACCCCGAGGCCCGCACGGCCGAGATGGCGGCCGTGACGGTGTCGCCACAAAGCCAGGGCACCGGCGACGGCGAAAAGCTGCTCAAACGCATCGAGCAGCGGGCACGGCTGCAGGGGCTGGACAGCATCTTCGTGCTGACCACGCGCACCATGCACTGGTTTATCAAACGCGGCTTTCAGCCCGTGGACCCCGACTGGCTGCCAGAGGCCCGCAAGCGCAAGTACAACTGGGACCGGCGCAGCCAGGTGCTGGTCAAGAAGCTGTGAACCACCGGGCCGCAAAGCGGCACAGCCGTTGGCCCTGAACTGATCGCAGCGCCGCGCCGCCTTGAGGCACGGTTTTATGATGCCCCTCGGCCCGACTGCGACGAAGTCTGTGGCGGTGCTTGCATCCCAAAGCGGTGGGTATCATCCGTTGCATTCACGCCTGCCAAGCACCACCTGTGAACCCCGTCACGCCCCGTTTTCTGACGGTTGCGCTCTACCAGTTTGTCGACCTGCCTGACTGCGCGCAGTTGCGCGAGCCGCTGCAGGCGCTGTGCGATGCCCACGGGGTGAGGGGGCTGCTGCTTCTCGCGCCCGAGGGCATCAACGGCACCATTGCCGGTGAAGCGCCCGGCGTGCGCGCCGTGCTGGCGTGGCTGCACAGCGATGCGCGGTTTGCTGGCCTGCAGCACAAGGAGTCCTCCACCGGGCGCATGCCGTTTTATCGGATGCGGGTGCGCCTCACGCGTGAGATCGTCACGCTGGGCGTGCCGGGCCTGAACCCGGCACGCAACGCCGGCACGTATGTGA
>JBKCTS010000334.1:0-2455 GCA_046318695.1 Acidovorax sp. | reverse complement strand
GGGCACGTCGATCATGCCGGGGGTGAGCATGGGTGCGGTCACCATGAAGATGATGAGCAGCACCAGCATCACGTCGATGAACGGCACCATATTGATTTCATTGATGGTGCGGCGGCCGCGGCCGCGGGATGCCAGGGCGGGCATGGGTGCGTGCCTCCGGTCAGTGGCCCGAGGCCGTGTGGCCGCCGGGCTGGGCGCCCAGGTTGCGCTGCAGGATGTTGGAGAACTCCTCGATGAAGGTCTCCTGGTGCGTGGCTACGCGGTCGATGTCTCGGGCAAAGTTGTTGTAGGCGATCACGGCGGGTATGGCGGCAAACAGGCCGATGGCGGTGGCCACCAGCGCCTCGGCAATGCCTGGGGCCACGGTGGCCAGCGTGACCTGCTCCATGCCGGCAAAGCCGGTGAAGGCGTGCATGATGCCCCACACCGTGCCAAACAGGCCCACATAGGGCGATACCGATCCGACCGAGGCAAGGAATGACAGGCTTGACTCGACCACATCCATCTCGCGCTGGAAGCTGGCGCGCATGGCGCGGCGGGCGCCGTCGAGCAAGGTGCCGGGGTCGCTGATGCGGCGCTCGCGCAGTTTTTGGTATTCGCGCATGCCGCTGGCAAAAATGCGTTCCATGGGGCCGGCCTGTTTGGCGTTCTGGGCGGCGCCGGCATACAGGTCGTTCAGGCTGGTGCCCGACCAGAATTCGCGCTCGAACTCGTCATTCAATGTTTTGACGCGTTTCAGGGCAAACAGCTTGCGGAAGATGGCGGCCCAACTGGCCACTGACACCGTCACGAGCAGCAGCATGACGAGTTGCACCACCCAACTGGCCTGAAGCACCAGGGAGACGATGGACATATTTTGCGAGTTCATTGTGTGAGTTGTTCCACGAGGGTCGCCGGGATTCTGGACGGACGCATGCTGACGGCGTCAACCCATCCGATACGGATGGTGCCTTCGGCCAGCAGCGCGGGTTGGTCATTGGAAATTTGCTCTGATTTCAGGAGCGCCTGCTGCACGATTGTCAATGATGCCCGGCCTGCACTTTGCAGGGCGGCGGTCACAATGAGTGCATCGTCCAGGCGGGCGCTGCGGTGGTAGCGCAGATGCGCCTCGGTTACGACAAACATCCCGCCGGTTTGTTCCCGCAATTGTTGCTGGCCGATGCCCAGCGAGCGAAGCCATTCGGTGCGTGCCCGCTCAAAGAACTTGAGGTAGTTGGCATAGAACACGATGCCGCCGGCATCGGTGTCTTCCCAGTAGATGCGGACCGGAAACTCGAACGCCATGGTCGCGTGCTCTAGCCGAGCGCCCGCTGCAGTCGGGCAGCCGCTTCTTGCAGTTGGCCCATCGAGTTGGCGGTTGACAGGCGGATGAAGCGCCCGGTGTCGGCCGTGCCAAAGTCGCGCCCAGGCGTCACGGCCACGTGGGCGCGGCGCATGAGCGCAAAGGCTGCATCCCAACTGCCCTGTACGCCCAGCCGCGCGGCGGCTTCGGTGCAGTCGGCCCAGGCGTAGAAGGCGCCGTCGGGCATCACGGGCACCTTCAGGCCCATGCCTTGCAGGGCTGGGATGAAGAAGTCGCGCCGGGCCTTGAACTCGGCGCGGCGGCGTTCGTATTCGGCAATGCTCTCGGGCTCGAAGCAGGCCAGGGCCGCGTGCTGCGACACCGTGCTGGCGCAGATGAAGAGGTTTTGCGCCAGGCGCTCTACCACCGGCACCATGGCATCGGGCACCACCATCCAGCCCAGGCGCCAGCCGGTCATGTTGAAGTATTTGCTGAAGCTGTTGATGCTGATGATCTGGTCGTCGATGGCCAGCGCAGTGTGGCCGAAGGCATCGTCGTACGACAGGCCCAGGTAGATCTCGTCGATCAGCGTCACGCCATCGTGCTCGCGCACCACGTTATGGATGCGGCGCAGTTCGTCGGGCGCGATGGAGGTGCCCGTGGGGTTGGAGGGTGAGGCCAAAAGCACGCCACGCGTCTTGCTGCCCCAGGCTGCGCGCACCTTGTCGGCGCTGAGCTGATAGCGCTCTTGCGCGGTGGTGGGCAGCAGCACGGCGCGGCCCTCGGCAGCGCTCACAAAATGCCGGTTGCATGGGTAGCTTGGGTCGGGCATCAGGATCTCGTCGCCTGCCTCGATGAGTGCCAGGCAGGCCAATTGCAGCGCAGCCGATGCGCCCGCCGTGACCACGATACGGTGCGCGGGCACGGTCACGCCGAAACGGCTCTGGTACCAGCCGCTGATGCGTTCGCGCAGGGCCTGCAGGCCCAGCGCATTGGTGTACTGCGTGGTGCCATCGCGCACGGCTTTGGCAGCGGCTTCCTGCACCCGTGGCGGCGCGGTGAAGTCCGGCTCGCCAATGTTCAGGAAGATCATCGGGTTGGCGCTGCCCGCCACCTCGCTCGCCAGGGTCTGCGCGGCCTTGGCGACTTCCATCACATAAAACGGTTCGATTC
>JBKCTS010000333.1:0-6229 GCA_046318695.1 Acidovorax sp. | reverse complement strand
CCGAACGCCGCTGATCGATATGGTCAAGGCGATGGCATGCATCGCCATCGTGTGGCACCACCTGGCCTTCTACGGGCCGATGTCCGATATTGCTTACCCGCTGGCGCCTGTGCTCATGGCCTGGCTGTACGACCACGGGCGCGTCGCGGTGCAGGTTTTTCTGGTGGTGGGGGGGTATCTTGCCGCCAGGAGCCTGGCGCCTGAGGGCGTAGCCAGGTTCTCTCAATGGGGCAGTACCGCGGGCAAGCGTTTTGTGCGGCTGGTGGTACCCTGCGCGGCGGCGCTGCTGATTACGGTGGCCGTGTCCGCACTGGTGCGCCCGTGGATGGACCACCCCTCCGTGCCTGCGGCACCTACGTTCGCGCAACTGGTGGCCAATGCGCTGCTGCTGCAGGATGTGTTGGGCGAGGGGGCGTTATCGGCCGGGGTCTGGTATGTCGCCATTGACTTCCAGCTGTTCGCTTTGAGTGCACTGATCTGGTCAGCCGTGCGCATGCTTGCGGGCGCCCGCATGCGGATGTTGGGCGTTTCGCTGGGCCAGGGCCTCGTGGTGGTGGGTACGGCAGCATCATTGTGGGTGTTCAACCGCATGCCCGGGCTTGACGTGTGGGCCTTGTACTTCTTTGGCGCTTACGGGCTGGGCATGCTGGCCTTCTGGGCCGCGCAGGCGGCGCGCCCTCAGGGCTGGGTGGCACTCATGCTCCTGCTGGGCGGTGTGGCCCTGGCCATTGACTACCGCAGCCGCATCCTGGTGGCGCTACTGACTTCGCTGGGTCTGGTGTGGGCATTGCGATCGCCAGCGCTGCGTGACTGGCAGGGCGTGCGCCCGCTGGTGCTGCTGGGGCAGATGTCCTATTCTGTCTTTCTGGTGCACTTTGCCGTATGCATGCTGGTGAATGCCGTGGTCAGCACCTTGTGGGCCTCATCGCCCGCGCTGAATGCGCTGGGCATGCTGCTGGCATTTGTGTTGTCGCTTGCGATGGGGCGATTGCTCTATTTGAAGGTGGAGCGTTGCATGCCCACTTGGCGCACCGCTCTGCGCTGGCAGTGCGGACTGATAGGCGCCGGGCTGTTGCTGATCTTGCCCGCGCACTGGGTGTGAGAGCGGCAGCAAGTGGCAGCAGCCGAGGCAAGGTTGTGTCCGTGAGCTGCATGCGCACTTACCGGCACCTTTGAACCTAAAAACCGCAGTTGGATGCATTTGCCAGCGCTGCTGTTGGGGTGCCAGGCAAGGCCCGACGACGCGGCAGGCCCGTGCCTGCAAGGAGGAGCAACACGGCATGGCGCTCCAAGAGCGGTGCTGGCAAGTGCATAGCGCTGTCACCCCAAAGGTGAGGCTGCAAAAACAGCGCAAGGCGCGAGTCCATGCGGTGCGCGCCAAGATGACAAGCGGTCACCTGCCGATTTTAGGTTGAAACGGGTCGCGCGGCATCCGAGTGGGCAAGGAACGCGAAGATAAAGGCATCAAGGTCCGCAAGGTTCTTCACTCGCCAGCCCAGGTGTGGCGCCCGGTGCCCGGTGTCCAACATGCTGTTCAACCGTGCAAGACGTCGCAAAACATTTATTGCCACGTCTGTAACTTTTTCCTGTTCCTACGCGTATTACAGAGCACTGCAGGTAACGTGAAGCCCAGGCACTGCAGTAGGTTCAATGTTCTTCTGACCGTCTTTCTTTCGGCTGTCTGCCTGACAACAGCCCAAGGCGTTCAGGTGCGTTCTTACATGGAGAAATGTTATGCGTCGCTTTTCAAAGACCGTTTATGCCGGTGTTGCTGCCCTGTTCTCATCCACCATCACAACTTACGCGCAAACCCCCACACCTCCTTTGGACCCCAATGCCTTCGTCAACCAATTTGAGGCCACCTTTGGTAAGTTTGAAGGTGCGCGACGGTCTGGCGCGAAAGGTATTTGTGCGCTGGGCGAGTTTGTCGGGACTGCCGATGCTCGCTCGTTGTCAGTGTCTTCAGCATTCAGTGGAAAACCGGTGCCCGTGGTGGTGCGTTTCTCAGTCGGGGGGGCTAACCTCAAGGCACCAGACAACGCCCGAACGCAACGAAACCTCGCCCTACAGTTCGTTCTGCCTAACGGCGAGCAGTGGATGATGGGCAACATCTCGGCGCCAGTTTTCGGCGCTGCAACGCCAGAGCAGTTTTTTGGACTTTTGGCTTCTCGTCAGCCAGACCCTGCCACAAAGGCGCCTGATCCTGCCAAGGTCAAGGCCTTCAACGATGCCAACCCAGAAGTGCTGCTGTTGCCCAAATATCTGGCTTCGCAGCCCGTGCCCGCGAGCTTTGCCAGTGTGAACTATTGGGGCGTTCATGGCTTTGGCTTCACCAATGCGGCGGGGATCACCCAGTTCGGAAAGTGGATTTTTGAACCCGTTGCAGGTGTGCAGGGACTCAGCGACGAGGAAGCCAAGGCCAAAGGGGCAAACTTCTTGTTCGATGATCTGCGCCAGCGCGTCCAAGAGGGAAAGGTTGCGTTCAATTTCAACTTGGAGTTGGCACAACCCGGTGACAGGGTCGACAGCGCGATCACGCCACTGCCAGAGGGCCGCAAAAAGGTGAATCTGGGGCAGTTGAAGGTACTTTCGGTGTCTGAAGACGGCGGTGGCGCATGCTTGAACGTCACTTTCAATCCCATGGCGCTGCCCAGGGGCGTGGTTGCGTCAGCAGATCCGCTGTTGCCTGCGCGTGCGGCACCCTACGCAGTATCACTGGGCCGCCGTCTGAGTGAAGGGTCTAAGCAGCAGTGAAGCGGTGGGGTTCGTCCCGGTGTCGGACCTGCTGAGTTAACTTACTACGGTTGACTCCAGTCGTCATCGGGGCACGCTACAGTGGCAGAGAACCCTAAAATCTAGACCGGACGCTTTGAGCCAATAGCCATGAGAACATTATTGCTGGTGATCTCGCACGGAGCGATGCTGGCCGTTGGTTTCGGCCTTGGTGTCTATTGGCTCCCCATTCTGACGGCACCACCACCGCCCACTGCTTCCGAATTGGCGGCCGTGGTGAACTCTCAGCGGTTCGAGGGCATGTTTCGTCGCGACCTGAAGGACAGTGACGCGCTGCATTGGGGGGAGGGTAAGGTGCTCATCGGCGCAACGAGCATTGCGCTGCAGGGTTCCCTCTCCCCTGGCCCAGACTACAAGCTCTACCTGTCACCGGAGTTCGTCGAGTCGGAAGCCGAATTCAAGCGCTTGAAGGCCAGCATGGTTCGGGTAGGGGACATCAAAACCTTCCACAATTTCACGGTGCCATTGCCAGCAACGATTGACCCCGCCAAATACAAAGCCGTCATCATCTGGTGTGAGACGTTCAGCGAGTTCATCACCGCCGCGAAATACCAATGATCCTAAAAACGGCAGTTGGATGCATTGGCCAGCGCTGCTGTTGGGGTGCCAGGCAAGGCGCGACGACGCGGCAGGCTCGTGCCTGCAAGGAGGAGCAACGCCGCATGGCGCTCCAAAAGCGGTGCTGGCAAGTGCATAGCGCTGTCACCCAAAAGGTGAGGCTGCAAAAACAACCCAAGGCTCGAGCCCGTGCGGTGTGCGGCAAGATTACAAGCGGTCAACTGCCGTTTTTAGGATGATGGCGTTCGATGCCCCGTTGGTTTGAAGCTTGGCTCATTGGCGCAGTCGATGTCATTCACCGGTTCGGCTCAGGCCTCAATGGATACGTCCATTTTCAGGGTAACACGGTCGATTGGTGCCAAACCTTCAGGGGTGTCATGGCTCGTGAGAAGGGCGGCGATGGCCAGCCGCTGAAGTGGACCAGGCTGCCCCATGCGTGCTTGACGGGGTGAGCCGCTGTGGGTGTGCGCGGTCAGGGGGCTGATATGACGATCCCGCTGGATTGAGGTTGCACCACCCGGCGCGGTTCGGCCGCCTGAACCTCGCTTATCGCGCTGCGGACGCGGGGCGGCCGGCAGCGGCAGCAGACTGCATGCAGTCCCTGAAGACATCCAGTGCGGGGTCATAGACTTGCGTCTGCACATCCATCAGCCCCACCACCGAATGAAAGTAGTGGTCGTGCGAGATGCGCTGCTCGGCCAACTGGCGTTGCAGGCAGCCGGTGCTGGTGCGCGCACGGGCCTGCATGGCGGGCGATAGCCAGGTCAGCCACGGCACGTGTTTCTGAACATCTGGCGCGATGGCGTAGGGCAATCCGTGCAGATAGATGTTGTTCTCGCCCAGAGATTCTCCGTGGTCTGAAACGTAAATCATCGCTGTATCGGCTTTGGCCTCATGCCCTTGCAGCCATTTGAGCACCGAGTCGAGGAAAAAGTCGGTCTCCACGATGCTGTTGTCGTATGCGTTGACGACCTGTTCACGGCCACACTCCTGCAGCGCGTTGGATCGGCACTCGGGCAGGAACACTTTGCGCTCGGGGGCTGAGCGCTTGGCGTACGCCGGACCGTGGCTGCCCATCTGATGCAGCACCACCACCGTGCCGCGCTGGCGCTGCTCGGCTGGCAGTGCTGCCAGGCTTTCGTCCAGGCCTTTGAGCATGATGGTGTCCAGGCAGTCCGATCCACCGCGGCAATGCACAGGGTCTTTTTCGCCAAAGGTGCTGGCGTTGGGAATGCGGTCGCACACGCCCTTGCAGCCAGACTGGTTGTCCACCCACAGCACAGCCAGGCCAGCGTGCTGCAGCACATCCATGAGGCCCTCGAAATTGTTTTTGCGCGATTCGAAGTCGTTGCGTGACAGGTGAGAGAACATGCATGGCACCGACGCTGCGGTGCTGGTGCCGCAGGCCCATGCATTGCGTGCGCTGATAAGGTCGCTGCGCGCCGACAGAAGCGGCGTGGTGGGCCTGCCGTAGCCGTTGAGCGCGAAGTTGCCTGCGCGCGCCGTCTCACCCAGCACCAGCACCAGGAGCGGCGGGCGCGATTGGCTGGAGTAGCTTGCACCGAGCTGCGCGTCCCGGCCGATGGGAAGGATCTGGCGTGTATCCATGCGCAGCGGCTGGGTGGCGATGTTGCCCAGCGCGTACACGCTGTTGAGCGGATTGATCAGATAGCGCAGCTGGGTGTGGTTGCGCATGGTGGAGGCAAACTCCTGAAACACCAGCAGCACGCCAAGCACCACCACGACCGATGCCACCGCCAGCAGGCCGAGGTTGTGCAGCGCCTGTCTGAGCAATGTCCGCTGTGGCAGTGGGTGATGCCATAGCCACCACAGAGGTGGCCCGGCCAGCACTAGGACAGTTACTACCAGCCGCCAGTTGAACAGATCCCCAGCCTCTTGGACATCGGTTTGCAGCACGTTGGTGAGCATGGTGGCGTCGATCACCACCCCATAGGCCAGCATGAAATATGCGCCAAAAGCCGCCATCAGCACCAGCGCTGCCGCCGAGGGCTTGGCGATACGCCGCCATCCCAGAACGCTGAGCAAGGCCACGTTGCCTGCGGCGACGACAGCGCCAAATGCAAGCATGAAGCCCACGCGGCCGAGGGGGGCGCCATCGCCGGGCAGGTCCCGCACCGCGGCCCACAGCGGCACGTTGCAAACGGTCGCGAGCCACAGGCTAACGAATACGGCCAGCCGGGCAGAGGAGAAGAATGTGGGCGGTGCGTTAGCGTCAATACGCGGGCTGCGATGGGCCGCGCGGACATGCCGAAGCCGCTGTGGGAGAAAAGACATGATGCGTATGGTCAGCGTTTGCCCTTAATCGAGCATTAAGGCAAGAGCGGCCCGTTCCTCGTGTCGTCTGAGATGATGCTTTGCCGGCGGCGTGCTTGCCGAAGTGAAGGCCTCAGCGAGGCGGGCCGCCAGCTTTGCCGCCGCACATGGCAGGCCCGTTTTCTTTCTGGGTGCGCTGGGGGGCTGAATCTGGCGTCATCGAACAAGCTTAACCTCCGTTCGGCAAGCGGCTATCGCAGCGCAGCTAAATTGTTCAAGACTTCAGGAGCGATACGCCGTGGGCATGAGAAAAGCCAGCAGGCACCGGGCATGCTGGCTTTGACGGGGCAGGGTGCGCGCCAGGCGGTGGCGCGTACAGCGGTTGCAATCAGCGGCTTGCCAGGGGCGGTACGTCGCGGCGCTCGGAGCCGGTGAAAAGCTGGCGTGGGCGGCCGATCTTGTACTCGGGGTCGCCGATCATCTCGTCCAACTGCGCAATCCAGCCCACCGTGCGGGCCAGGGCGAAGATGGCGGTGAACAGCGGCACGGGAATGCCGATGGCGCGCTGCACGATGCCCGAGTAGAAGTCGACGTTCGGATACAG
>JBKCTS010000332.1:0-12435 GCA_046318695.1 Acidovorax sp. | reverse complement strand
ATCCAGAGCTTCCGAATCGAGGACACCGGGCAGCGCAATGTCTATGCCTTCAGCGAAGCCTTCGAGCCGCATTTCCGGGGCCTGCCGGCGCAGGCGCTGCGCGGGCTGCAGGAGTTGCCCAATGCCGTGGTGACGGCCGAGGAAGCCGCCGCCGCCAAGGCGGGGCGCGAGATGCTGACCCGCTTTGTGGGGCAGCCGCGCTGGAGCCTGGCCAACTGGCTGGCGCTGCGCCAGCCGTATGTGATCGTGGACGAGGCGCACAACACCAAGACAGACAAGAGCTTTACAGCGCTGCGGCGGCTGAACCCCTCGTACATTCTGGAGCTGACGGCCACGCCGATTGAGGCGCGCACCAATGTGCTGTATCACGTCAGTGCACAGGAGCTGGCGGCCGAGAACATGATCAAGCTGCCCATTGTGCTGGCCGAACACCCCGAGGGCTGGCCCGCCGCCGTGTTTGGCGCGGTGCAGACGCAGCGCAAGCTCGAAGCCGAGGCACTGAAGGACGAGGCGGCAGGCCACGGCTATGTGCGGCCCATCGTGCTGTTCCAGGCGCAGAACGAGGGGGACGAAATGCCGCCCGAGGCGCTGCGCAGCTATCTGGAAAACGAACTCAAGCTGCCCAAAAACCAGGTGGCGGTGGCAACGGGTAAGACCTACGAGTTGGATGGCGTGGATTTGGGCGATCGCAACTGCCCGGTGCGCTTCATCATCACCGTGCAGGCCCTGCGCGAGGGTTGGGACTGCCCATTTGCCTACGTGCTGTGCAGCCTGCAAAAGCTGACCAGCGCCACGGCGGTGGAGCAGCTGCTGGGCCGCGTCCTGCGCATGCCTTACGCCCAGCGGCGCGGTCGCGAGGCGCTGAACCGGGCCTATGCCCATGTGTGCGCGGCAGAGTTTTCTGCCGCAGCCCACGCGCTGGCCGACCGGCTGATCCACCACATGGGCTTTGAGGCGCTGGATGTGGCGTCGATGATTGCCCAGCCCGCCACGCTGCCGCTGTTTGGTGGCGATGAATTGGGGTCAAATCAGCCACCAGCGCTTATGCAAAAAGCGCTAATAGCTACAAATTTTGAAGCGCTGCAGGCCACGCCCGAGCTGCTTGCCCTGCCCGGTGTGCAGGTCAAAACCATTGCCGGGGCACCGCAGGTGGTGGTGGCCGGGCACATTGGCCAGGAGGCCGAGGCGCTAATGCTGGCGCAGGTGCGCGGCCCCAAAAAGCAGGAACAACTGCGCGAGCAGGTGGCGCAGCACAACGCGCTGGTGGCCGCGCAACTGTCGCCTGCATCACGCGGCGTGCCCTTTGCGCCGCTGCCCACCCTGGCCTACCGCGAAGACGCCCAGGCCCCGCTGTGGCCGCTGGAGCGCGAGGCCGTGCTCGAAGCGGTGGAGCTGGACTTGCTGAGCTCGCAGGCTGTGCAACTGCCCGGTTTTCATGTGGTGCAAGAGTCGGACGTGTTCGAGATCAGCCTGAACGCCGATGCCCGCGTCACGCTGCGTCGCACCGACGTGGACCAAATGGCCATGGACTATGGCAGCAGCTCCATCAGCGCCGACGACCTCGTGCGCTGGCTAGACCAGTCACTCTTCAAGCAACTGCACGAGCTGACACAAAGCCAGCGCCGGGCTTACTTGGCAGCGGTGGTGAACGACCAGTTGCACCGCTGCGGCGTGCCGCTGGTGGTGCTGGCGCAGGCGCGGTTTCAGCTGGCGCAAAGCATCACCACCCACTTTGGCGACCTGCGCGATGCCGCTGCCAAGCAGCAGTTTCGGCAACTGGTGCTGCACTCGGGCAGCCAGGGCGCCTGGCTGGTGGAGCCCGACTGGTTGCACCCGCATGTGTTTGAACCTGGGCGCTACCCTGCGCCCGTGCTGTCGCGCTATGCGGGGCGCTACCAGTTCGGCAAGCACTACTTTCCGGTGCTGGCCGATTTGAAGGACGGCGGGGAGGAGTTTTTGTGCGCCAAGCTGATCGACGCGCACCCGCAGGTCAAGCACTGGGTGCGCAACCTGGACACCGCCCCCTGCGGCTTTGGTCTGCCCACATCGCGCGGGCGGTTTTACGCCGACTTTGTGGCCGAGCTGGTGGATGGCCGCGTGGCCTTGCTGGAGTACAAAGGCGCCCATCTGCTCAACGACCCGTATGAGATTGAAAAGAGCCAGGTCGGTGCGCTGTGGGGGCGCACCAGCGGCGGTCGAGCGGTGTTTGGCTGGCTGACCAAGCAGCGCGATGGCAGAACGCTGGCGCAGCAACTGGACGCAGTGCTGGCATGACGCATCAGCAGCCTGATCTGCCGCAGGCTCAAGGCCCGTCCCCCGGCCCCCGCCCCATCGAAATCGCCCTGCTTTTCAGCGTGTTCGTGGTGGCCGCCTGCGGGCTGCTGTACGAGCTGGCGGCGGGCGCGCTGGCGTCGTATGTGCTGGGCGATTCGGTGCTGCAGTTTTCCACCATCATCGGCACCTACCTGTTTGCCATGGGCGTGGGCTCGTGGCTTTCGCGCTACTTTGAGCGGCAGTTGCCCGCGCACTTTTTGCGCGTGGAGCTGATGGTGGCGCTGGTGGGCGGACTGCTGCCCGCCACGCTGTTTATGGCCAACGCGTATGCGCCGGGGGCTTTTCGGCTGCTGCTGTACGGCATGGTGTTTGTGGTGGGCATGCTGGCGGGGCTGGAGATTCCGCTGGTCATGCGCATCTTGAAGCGCAACGTGGCGCTGCGCGACCTGGTCTCGCAGGTGCTTACCTTCGACTACCTGGGCGCGCTGGCGGTGTCGCTGGCGTTTCCGCTGCTGCTGGTGCCGCACCTGGGGCTCATCCGCACGGGGCTGGTGTTTGGCGTGCTCAATGCCGCCGTGGCGCTGTGGGCGGTGTGGCTGTTTCGGCACGAGCTGCGGCGGCTGAAGGCGCATGTGGTGGCGTGCGTGATGGTGCTGGGCACGCTGCTGGCTGCGCTGGCCGGGGCCGACCACATCACCACCCTGGCCGAAGACAAGTTCTATCAGGACCGCATCATCTTCACCACCACTTCTCCCTACCAGCGCATCGTGGTCACGCAGGGGCGGGCCGGGCACCGGCTGTACCTCAATGGCAACCTGCAGTTTGCCCAGAGCGACGAGTACCGCTACCACGAGGCCCTGGTGCACCCCGCCATGTCCGCGCATGGCGCGCCCAAACGCGTGGCAGTGCTGGGCGGTGGCGACGGCATGGCCGTGCGCGAGATCCTGAAGTACCCCTCGGTTGAATCGGTCACGCTGGTGGAGCTGGACCCGGCCATGACCCGCATCTTCAGCGAGCACCCCACCCTGGCCGCGCTCAACGGCCACGCGCTGCAAAACCCCAAGGTGAAAATCGTCAACACCGACGCCTTTGGCTGGCTGCAGCAGGGCCCGGTGAGCGCCGCCCCGCCCCCCGAAGGCGCGAAGGCCCCCCGGGGGGGCGCGGAGGCCGCAGATGTATTTGACGTGATCGTGGTCGATTTCCCCGACCCCACCAACTTTTCCATCGGCAAGCTCTACACCAACAGCTTTTATGCCTTGCTCGACCGCCGCCTGGCCGCCAGCGGCTACGCGGTGGTGCAGACCACATCGCCCCTGGTGGCGCGCCAGAGCTACTGGACGGTGGCCGAAACCATCGAATCGGTGGGCCTGTCCACAGCGCCCTACCACGCCCATGTGCCCAGCTTTGGCGAGTGGGGTTTCATCATCGCCAGCCACCGGCCCTGGCGCCTGCCCGACGCGCTGCCCGACGGCCTGCGGTTTCTCACGCCCGACACGCTGGCGCTGCTGTTCGACTTTCCGCGCGACATGGCGCGGGTACCGGCCGATGTGAACCGGCTGTCGAACCAGGCGCTGGTGCACACCTATGAGCGGGAATGGGGAAAACATTGACAAGCCCCGCCGCGCCGCTTCGCGCCTTCCGCCCAGGGGGACGCACCCCACGTCCTGGCCAAGCCAGTTCCACGGCTGCGCTGGCATCGGAGCCTGCCGGTATCGACGAGTCGGGCACCGCCCATCCGTTCACGCTGAGCCTGTCAAAGCGCCGCGCACCCCCTCCATCCGTTCACGCTGAGCCTGTCAAAGCGCCGCACACCTCCCATCCGTTCCCGCTGAGCCTGTCGAAGCGCCGCGCACCCCCTCCATCCGCTCACGCTGAGCCTGTCAAAGCGCCGCACCCCCCCCATCCGTTCACGCTGAGCCTGTCGAAGCGCTGCGCCCGGCTTCGACAGGCTCAGCCCGAACGGGTGTTGGGATTCCCGCCGCTCTCGGCTCCGCCGGGAGGGCAGACGCCACCCGTGCGGCGGGGCGGCCCTTGCACGGTGGCCTGGCAAAGCCCGTTCCACGGGTGCGCTGGCATCGCAGCGTGCCGGTATCGACGAGCCTGTGCAGCACGCAGCCGCATGTCAGGCGGCTCGCAGATCCAACACCGTTCACGCTGGGTTTTTGCGGCGGGGTGCACACCCCCGTCCGTTCACGCTGAGCCTGTCGAAGCGCCGCGCACCCCCCATCTGCTCACGCTGAGCCTGTCAAAGCGCCGCGCACACCCCCCATCCGTTCACGCTGAGCCTGTCAAAGCGCCGCGCACACCCCCATCCGTTCACGCTGAGCCTGTCGAAGCGCTGCGCAAGGCTTCGACAGGCTCAGCCCGAACGGTGTCGGGATGATGGGCCCCAGGTCCTGACGATCGGCATCGACACCATGCAGCGCCGCCAATTCCTCGCCACCGCTACCGCCTCGGCAGCTACCGCTGTGCTGCTGCCGGGGTGCGACGATGCGCCGCGCGCACTGGAAGGCGGCTTTACCGGCGTGGACATCGCGCGCGGCCATGCGCTGCGCGACCTGCTCCAAAGCGGCACCATCCCCGCGCCCGCCGTGGTGCGCCGCGCCCAGGTGGTCATTGTCGGGGGCGGTGTGGCCGGGCTGGCGGCGGCGCGGTCGCTGCGGCTGGCAGGGGTGAGCGACTTTGCCCTGCTGGAGCTGGAAGAAACCGCCGGGGGCAACAGCCGTGGCGGCGCGGTGGGCGGCCTGCCGTGCCCGCTGGGCGCGCATTACCTGCCCGTGCCCGGCGACGATGCCCGCGAGGTGCAGGACCTGCTGGAAGAGCTGGGCCTGCGCCAGCGCGTGGCCGGACGCTGGCAGTACGGTGGCGAGGACGGACGCCACCTGTGCCACAGCCCGCAGGAACGCCTGTTTTTTGACGGCGCATGGCACGAGGGCCTGCTGCCTGTGCACGGCGTGGGCGACGACACGCTGGCCCAGTACCGCCGCTTTGCGCAGGCGGTCGATGCCGAAAGCCGCGCGGCACGCTTTGCCATGCCGGCCCTCAAGCTTTGGGGATCAAAACAGCCACTCGCGCAATCCCAGCAAGCACTGGATGCTATTACTTTTGCACAATGGTTGGCGCGGCAGGGCCTTGATGATCCGCACCTGCGCTGGTATCTGGACTACTGCTGCCGCGACGACTACGGCGCAGGCACCGCACGCGTGTCGGCCTGGGCGGGCATCCACTACTTTGCCAGCCGCCACGGCTTTCATTCGCCCGGCGATGCGGTGGACGAAACCCGCGAAAGCGTGCTCACCTGGCCCGAAGGCAACGGCTGGATCACCGCGCAACTGGCCGCACCGCTGCGCGCGGCCGGGCAGCTACGCACCGGCACCAGCGTGCTGCGCATCACCGAAGGCCGCCATGGCGTTGAGGTAGATGCGCTCAACCACGCCAGCGGCCATGTGGAACGCTGGCAGGCCCCGCGCTGCATCGTGGCCCTGCCGGTGTGGATGGCCGCCCGCGTGGTGCAAAGCCCGCCCGCCTTCCTGACCGCCGCCGCAAGCCGCGTGCAGACCGCCCCCTGGCTGGTGGCCAACATGCACATCCATGCCCCGCTGACCGACCGCCCTGGCGCCGCCCCCGCCTGGGACACCGCGCTCTACGCCGACCCCACCGCAGGCGGCCTGGGCTACGTGGACGCAGGCCACCAGCGGCTGGACGTGCGCGCCACCCTGGCCGGGCCCACGGTGCTGAGCTACTACCAGGCCCTGGGCGATGTGCAGGATGGCCGCCAGCAATTGGCCACCCAGCCCTGGCAGCACTGGGCCGAATCCGCCCTGGCCGCCCTGGCCGTGCCCCACCCCGACCTGCGCGATCGCATCACCCGCATCGAAATCACCCGCTACGGCCACGCCATGGCCATCCCGGTCGTCGGAGCGCAAGCGTTTCTCAGCCAAATCGGCCTGGAGGGCCTGCACAGCGGGCGCAAAGTGCGATCCAACGGAGAGCGCGCAGCCCCCATCCCCACCCCCGCCACCGCGCGGCTGGCCTTTGCCCACAGCGACTGGTCAGGCTACTCGGTGTTTGAAGAAGCCTTCACCCGCGGGCACGGCGCGGGGCTGGCGGTGGCCTAGGCCAGGGCTGGGGCTGATCACCATGGCGGTAGCGATTCAGATCGACATCACCCGGCAGGAACTCAGCCTGCTGGATGAAGATGCAAACGCTCTGCTGGCCCGTTACGCCATCTCCACCGCCCTCCATGGCCCCGGAGAAACCCAGGGCAGCGGCTGCACTCCGCGCGGCCTGCACCGTGTGCGCGCCAAGGTGGGCGCAGGTTGCCCGACCGGCACGGTATTTGTGGGCCGCCGCCCCACGGGCGAGATGTATTCGCCAGAACTAGCGGCCTCCCATCCGGGGCGCGACTGGATTCTGAGCCGCATCCTGTGGCTCACTGGCTGTGAGCCGGGCATCAACCGCGGCGGTGCGGTGGACACGCTACGCCGTTACATCTACATCCACGGCTGCCCTGATGATTGCGCCATGGGCGTGCCGCTGTCGCATGGCTGCGTGCGAATGCGCAATGCGGACGTGGTGGCGTTGTTTGATGCGGTGCGTGTGGGCACGCGCGTGCAGATCGTGTCTTGTTGAGCTGGCTCTTGTTGGGCGGGGCAGAGGATTCACCCCATCAACCGGCGTCGGACGGCCCTTGCGACCACCCTGGTCGCGGCGTGACGCCCGCGCCTTGCGCCGCCACACTCTATGGGGCTGGCTCCACGGCCCGCGTTGCGGGGGCACCAGCGACCGCAAAGGTCACTGAAACGGAACGGAGGCCATCAGCCATTCAACGAAATCGGCGCATTCCCGGCGCTCCAGAGTGCCCGATCTCCAGCAAAGATAGTGCTGGTGCGGGGAGGTCACTGCCTTGGGAGAAAGCGGTATCAAGCGGCCAGACTGCAGCCAGGGCCCGGATAATTTTTCCCTCGCCAAGGCCACGCCATAACCAGAGGCCGCAGCCTCCAGCGACAGCCCAATATCATTAAACTGCCAACCCTCGACCGGTTCGGACAGGGAAAGACCGCAAAAGTCAAACCAGGTTCTCCACGGCTCGAGTGGGTTGCGAATAAGCGAGCAGCCCGTTATGGCGGCTTCAGCGTTGAACCCGCCCGACAATCCGTGGGCCTCGCTGTATGCAGGGCTGCAGACCGGAAATATGCGGTCCTGCATCAGGGCCACCTTTTGCAGATATGATTCTTCCTCTAACGTTCCAAATCGGACGTCAATATCTGCCTGTTCTGCGGATATATTGAAAAACGGGATCGTGACCGATATTAAAATATCAATATTGGGATAAATGGATTGAAACTCACCGAGCATCGGCAACAGGATTTGTCTGGAGAACGTGGGCGGAGCCGATATCTTCAGTCGCAGCTTGCGATTGTTTTGGATCGTAAACTCTGAAGGTTTTTCCAGCGCCCTGATGGCAATACGCACCTTGGCAAGATACTGACTGCCTACATCCGTCAGGCGAAAATCGCTGCGTGAGAATAAGGGATGTCCAATTTCTGATTCTAGCTTTCTGATTCGGTGGCTCACCGCGCTTGGGGTCACATTCATTTCGTCCGCGACTGCGCTAACACTACGCAACCGTGCCAGCGCTTCAAATGCCATCAGGCAATTAATTGTGGGGAGTCGGTATGTTGTTGCCACTTCGTTTCCGAGCGAGACCCACGCGCTTACTTAAGAAAACCGCCTTTTGGCTTGAAAACACCACACCCGATCAGCGTATCCTCGAACAATGGCTCCACATACGATATCTTCTCTTCAACGGCCTTGGTTGTAGGATGAACCACTTCGTAATCAATCCAGCCGCCTCCTTCATCGGCCGCCGCAAACCCGCGCTGCAGGACCAGATTGCCATCCAGCCCTGGAACCTGATGCACTGTCTTGCCGATCCTCTCGGGATTGGATCCGAATGCAGTATATTTACCCTGACGATTAAAAATAAATATGTAGAGATCGCGGTCAATAAAGGTTGTTTTCCCGGCGGGCTTGTGAAACTCAGCTAATGCTGCTTCCAGCCCCGCCTGCTGGATGAGCAATTTGGCATTCTGTACCATGGCATAGGCTTCGTCTGCGCTGCCGCGGCGCAGACGCACTTCCGACACGGCCCGCTGCAAGCCCGCAGCCCTTTCCTTGAGGTGTTCTGCCGCGTTGAGGTTTTGCTCCACCATCGACACATTGCGCTGGGTGATATCGTCCAGCAGCTTGATGGTCGCGGCAATTTCCTGCAAAGCCAAACTTTGCTCGTTGTTGGTATGTGCAATGCCACTCACACCATCGGTTAACTCAAGAACACCTTTAACGACCGTGCTCATGTTGGTGCTTGCTGTATTGATTCGCTCTCCGGCCGAGCCAACTTTCTCGGTGCCGCTTTGAATGAGTTGACGAATCTCTTTGGATGACACGCTGCATCTTTGGGCCAAGGTACGCACCTCTGCAGCAACGACGCCAAACCCTCTACCCGCTGGCCCGGCCCTTGCCGCTTCGATCGCAGCATTCAGCGCCAAAATATTGGTTTGAAACGCAATGCTGTCAATTACATTGGTAATGTCATTCATGCGACGGGATTGATCCGTCATCTCTTTCATGGCCTGTTCCGCAAAAGCCATGACCCGCACGCCGTTTTCAGCCTCGTCACGAACGCGATGGGCCAATTCGTCGATTCTTGTCGCTATGGTGGCATTTTGTTTGACGGAGTTGCTCAAATCCTGAATGCTTGCCGTACTCTCCTGCAGACTTGCGGCTTGGGCTTCGGTTCGGTTGGCCAAATCCCGACTATTTTGCGTCAGCGTGTCGCCCGCTATTCTGACCAGCACCGTTTGGCTCCTCACTTGCCCCACCACTCCCGAAAGGCCAACACTCATTTGCTCCAGGCCTTTTGCAATATGCCCCATCTCGTTGGTTCCATAAACCGGAACGCTGGTCGTGAGATCGCCACGCCCGCCTGCTGTAACCACCAGCAAAAGGGATTTCAGCGTTACAATGAGATTGACATAGAACGATGCAATATAATAAGCCGTGCCCAGCAGAAAAATTGTTGCAAGTACGAGGTGTATATTGTTGATTGATTCGGACGGGGTGATGAATATATATGTGCCAATGAAAGTAGCGCATACCAATAGCAAGATCAACCCCATTAGCTGAACGGAAACACTGCGGTGGGCCAGGAATTTACTGCCGGGGCTGAGAAGTGCATTGATATAAAACATCTCTGGCTTTTTCCGTGCGTTTGGTCAGGTGCGAGTGTTTGAGGGGCGGTCTTAAGATCACAAATTTCCGATGTCGGCGCCGGTAACCTATCCATTTCCACGGCGTAATGTCTGGCGGTGCACGGCGCGCTGAAGATCATCCACTGCTGCGGCGCTGGGGTTCCCTCGGTGCAGCATTGTTTCGGTAGATTCAGCCCAGGTGTGTGAAATTGATTCACTGGACATATTGAAAAATTTTCCTTAGCCGGGAAACAGCAGGCCGCTGAAACACTCCCGCCCTGCCGTTGGCCAGGGGGGCTTTGGCCGGGCAAGGGATGTACCCCCCGACCGGGCCGACAAGCCAGACTTGCGCGGTGCAGGCCCAGAGCAAGCTGCTGTGTCGCCGGTCCTTGGGCCTGACCGTGGGCGCGGATCGGTTCACGACGCGGAGCAACAATGACCCAGGGGGCTTAAAAATCAGCCCGTTGGACAAAAGGTGGGAAGATTGGCAGGCGGGCAGCACACGCGCCCGCGCAGCAACAACGCAGGACAACTATGCAGCAGCACATTCGCTGTGCCCTGGTCGGCATGCCAGGATCGGGCAAAACAACCGTGGGGCGACAGCTGGCGCACCGGCTGGGCGTTTCTTTCATCGACCTGGACCACCGGCTGGAGCAACACCTGGGCACCAGCATCCGGCAGTTTTTTGAGACCGAAGGGGAGGCCCGTTTTCGCGACATTGAAGCGCAGCTACTGGCCGATGTGGCCCAGCAGCCCGGTGGCATGGTGCTCTCCACGGGTGGGGGCGCAGTGCTGCGGCCCGAAAACCGCGAGGTGCTTCGCCGCTTTGGCAACGTGCTGTACCTGCGCGCTTTGCCCGAAGAGATCTACAAGCGCGTGCGCCGCGACCGCAACCGCCCTCTGCTGCAGGTGAGCAACCCCATGGAGACGCTGCGCGATCTGTATGCCGTGCGCGACCCGCTGTACTGCGAGACGGCGCACTACGTGATCGAGACAGGACGCCCCTCGGTGAGCACGCTGGTCCACATGATCATGTTGCAGCTAGGAGCCGCTAGCGGCAGTGGCAACGGCGTCACGGCGGGCGCGCAGGCCGCGGCCATGCCACCCGGTTGAGCGCACACGTTCAGCTCCCAGCCGAAAAAACCATCAAAAACCCTGTTTGCGCCTGCCCATCAAGCGTTAACAGCTATTATGTTGATAGCATCATAGGTTAGGTGCCAGCAAACGCCCGAGCACCTGCTCGTCCATGCCCCGGCGCTTCGCCATGTCGTGCAACTGGTCCTCGCCGATCTTGCCGACGTTGAAATACACCGCCTGCGGGTGGCCGATGTAAAAGCCACTCACGCTGGCTGCGGGCGTCATGGCCAGGCTTTCGGTCAGGCCCATGCCGATGTCTTGGGCGTTCAGCACGCGAAACAGGTCGGTCTTGGCGCTGTGATCAGGACAAGCCGGGTAGCCGGGCGCGGGCCGGATGCCTCGGTACTTCTCGGCAATCATGTCTTCATTGCTGAGCTCCTCGAGCGCCGCATAGCCCCACAGGTCGGTGCGCACGCGGTGGTGCAGGCATTCTGCAAAGGCTTCGGCCAGGCGGTCGGCCAGGCTCTTGAACATGATGGCGGAGTAGTCGTCCAGCGCATCGACAAAGGCTTTTTCTTTCTTGTCCACGCCCAGGCCCGCGGTCACGGCAAACAGGCCCGCGTAGTCGGCGATGCCGCTGTCCTTGGGGGCGATGAAGTCGGCCAGGCAGCGGCTGGGGCGCATGACGCCATCGATGATGTGTTTTTCGGCCTGCTGGCGCATGCCGTACCAGGTCATGGCGACCTCGGTGCGGGTGTCATCGGTGTAGAACTCGATATCGTCGTCGTTCACGGTGTGGGCGGGCAGCAGCGCCATGACGCCGCTGGCGGTGAGCCAGCGGCCTTCGATGATCTTTTTGAGCATGGCCTGGCCGTCGGCCAGCACCTTGCGGGCATGCTCGCCGACGATCTCGTCGTGCAGGATGGCGGGGTACGGGCCCGCCAGGTCCCAGGTCTGGAAGAACGGGCCCCAATCGATGTATTTGGCCAGCTCAGCGAGGTCAAAGTTCTTGAACACGCGGCGGCCCAGAGCGCGCGGCACGGCGGGCTGGTAGGCCGACCAGTCCACCGGGGTCTTGTTGGCGCGAGTCTTGGCCAGCTGCCACAACGGCGTGGCCTTTTTGTTGGCGTGCTGGGTACGGACTTTTTCGTAGTCGGCGTTCATCTCGGCCACGTAGTGGTCGGCGCTGTCGCCCAGCAGGCTTTGGGCCACGCTCACGCTGCGCGAGGCGTCGGGTACATACACCACCGGGCCATCGTAGTGCGGCGCGATTTTGACGGCCGTGTGCACGCGGCTGGTGGTGGCGCCGCCGATGAGCAGCGGGATCTTCTTCATGCGAAAGTGGTCGTCCTTTTGCATCTCGCCCGCCACGTACTGCATCTCTTCCAGGCTGGGGGTGATGAGGCCCGACAGGCCCACGATATCGGCCCCCTCGACCTTGGCGCGCGCCAAAATTTCGTGGCAGGGCACCATCACGCCCATGTTCACCACCTCAAAGTTGTTGCACTGCAGGACCACGGTGACGATGTTCTTGCCGATGTCGTGCACGTCGCCCTTGACGGTGGCGATGACGATCTTGCCCTTGGGTTTGGCTTCGCCACCGGCGTCCACCAGCGCCTTTTTCTCGGCCTCGATGTAGGGCAACAAATGCGCCACGGCCTGCTTCATCACGCGCGCGCTCTTGACCACCTGGGGCAAAAACATCTTGCCTTGGCCGAACAAATCGCCCACCACATTCATGCCGTCCATGAGCGGGCCTTCGATCACATGCAATGGACGTCCGCCCTTGGCCAGAATCTCTTGGTACGCCTCTTCGGTGTCGTCACTGATG
>JBKCTS010000331.1:0-1204 GCA_046318695.1 Acidovorax sp. | reverse complement strand
CTCAAACGCCTGAGCAACCTGGACGACACCCACCCTGGACTGCGCGACCGCATCGAAGCACTGGAGACTGCACCTGCCTTGCCGGAGTGGTCACGCGGCACCGCACTCGGGCTGCTTGGTACCGAAGTCAAGCGATGGATGGCGCATCTGGACAAGCAGTGGTGCCGCGATCATGCGTCCGAATGGAAACTGCAGCACGCGCGACTGGGTCGGATGCGTGAGCGCGTGAAGGCACTGGAAACCGCCATGTCCCAGGCAAGCGCTGCTGACCTGGTGGAGCTGGCGCGCCTGAGGCGCCGGCTAGACCCGCGGGCCGCCGTACGGGACCTTTACGAGGTCGCTCTGGAGCGCAGCACCGAGTACCCTCCAGCCCTGCGAGGGCTGGTCACCTGCCTTGACAAGGATGACAGGGAAGCCAAGATGGCACTGCTGCACCGGCTCTGGGAGGCCGGTGGCAACACCCGTTACTGGACGGCGCGCGCCGCGCTGGCTGAACTGGAGACTCCACGCCACGGCATGGACCACGACGCGGCGGCCTTCAAGCGTTGGCGCAGGCGCTTTGAGCGCGCCCAGGAGGCGGAGGATCGTGCCTGGGATGAGCTTTCGGGGACGTCGTTCTTGAGCCAGATCACACGCCATGACCTGAGTCCCTTCGAATTGACCGAGGTGCAGGCCGAGCTGTCGCGCTGCGCGCCGGTACGACGCTGCTGGCTCGTACGCAAGATTTTGCGCGACTATCCGCAGCGCCAGGCCTACCTGGTGTTTGTGGAGCTTCCCGGCATGAACCATGAAGGCTGCGACCGCCTGTGCCGCAAGCTCGAACGCAGCCTCAGCCTGTCCGGCCCCGCGCTGGCGTTGTGGGCGGGAGAGTCGCTGACCCTTGGCAAGATTGAGCGGGCTGCTTTCGAGCCCATCTTTGAGCGCTGACGCACGCGGGGGTGCGTCTGGGTGCGGCCCCCGGCGCGGGCCGTGGTGTGCCTATGGCAGTCGGGTCATTCAAGGCCCAGCGCCTCCACGCTCCCGCGTCCTGCGCGCACCACCACGGGGTCGTCCCCCGAGCCCATGGGCGTCAGGTCCACCACGGTCGTCGCCTCCAGCGGGCAGGCACCCGCGTCCACAATGCCGTCCAGAAGTTTCTCGTACCGGCTGCGAATCTCGTGCGGGTCGTTCAGCGGCTCGGTCTCTTGGGCCGGGATCAGGGTGG
>JBKCTS010000330.1:0-1909 GCA_046318695.1 Acidovorax sp. | reverse complement strand
TACGGCGCGCTGATGGTCGCGCGGGTGCTGGCCGGTTTCTTTGGCGGGGTGCTGTCTGCCATGTCGCAGACCATCGTGGCCGATGTGGTGCCGTTTGAACGGCGTGGCCAGGCGATGGGGATTGTGATGACCTCGTTTTCGTTATCCACCGTGGCCGGGGTGCCGTTGGGGCTGCTGCTGGCACAGTGGGGCAGCTGGCACACACCGTTTTTTGCCATTGCCGCCATGGTCGGCATTCTGGCTGTGGTGGCGGCGCGCACCATGCCCGCGCTGTCGGCGCATGTGCATGCGGCCTCGGGCCGCTCGGCCGTGCAGGGCATCGTGCAGGTGCTGGCCGATGCCAACCACCGCTGGGCGTTTGTGTTCACCGCGCTGCTGATGTTCACCGGGTTTACGGTGATTCCATACATCACCATTTACTTGCAGACCAATGCAGGGGTGCGCGCCGAGCAGATCCCGCTGGTCTATCTGTGCGGCGGCGTGACGACGCTCTTCACCGCTCGCCTGTTCGGACGCCTGACCGACCGCTATGGCAAGGTCCAGACTTTCCGGGCGCTGGCGCTGGGCGCAGCGCCCTGCCTGCTGGGAATCACGCTGGTGGCAGGGCATTCGCTGTGGGTGGTCCTGATCGTCTCCACGCTGATGTTCGCAATCGTCAGCGGACGCATGATTCCGGGCATGGCCATCGTCGCATCGGCAGCAAAGCCGCAACTGCGCGGCACGTTCATGACGCTCAATGCATCGGTGCAGTCGGCCTCCATGGGTGTGGCCTCGGTGGTCGGCGGCCTGGTGATCAGCCGCGATGCACAGGGGCTGGTGCAGGGCTACTGGATGTGCGCCGTGTTGGGCATCGTGGGTAGCCTGTTGTCGATGCTTGCCGTCGCACAACTGCACATGCATGGGGCGCCAGCCAGTAGGCATTAGGGCCTGTTCACACTATTTTTGTCCACTGGCAAAAATAGTGTGAACAGGCCCTAGGCGCAAAGTCTCCACAAGCCGCGGTCCTCGGTCGCTTTCGGGATTGCGCTTGCCCGGGTGCTACCTCACTTCGCGAGCATAACCCAGCAATAAGTGACGATTTGGGATTGCTTTTCGCCAGTTACGGGGGCATAGTGAGCCCAAGCCAGCCGGTTTTTCAAAAGATCTTCCCCGGGCCATTCCTCGACCAAAGGATGGCGTTTTTCCACCGAGAGCACAGGAGACTACTTTATGAATCTGACGATCAGCGGGCATCACCTCGAAGTCACTCCGGCCTTGCGCAGCTATGTCAAGACCAAGCTGGAAAGGGTCACCCGGCATTTCGACCAGCTGGTGGATATCAAGGTCCTGCTCACGGTGGAAAAGCAAACGGAACACGAGAATAGACAGCCAGCGGAGTGCAACATCCACGTCAATGCGAGTGTACTGTTCGCCGAGAGCTCCCACTCAGACCTGTACGCCGCAGTGGATGAGCTGATCGACAAGATGGATCGCCAGGTGGTGCGCCACAAGGACCGATTGCAAAACCACCACCACGAAGCTGCCAAGCGCGAAATGCACGCCTGATGCGCCGGCCCTGAACCCGGCACCGCAGCCGCCCCGACGGGCGGTTTTTTTGTTGCCTGATGCGCCGGGATCAGGGTTTTCGCTAACATGTGCATAATCGTGACGCCGACCATGAACCGACTTGCCTCCATCCTGCCGTCCGCCCAAGTGCTTGTGAGCGTGGACGCCACCAGCAAGAAGCGCGCTTTTGAAGAGGCCGGTTTGCTGTTCGAGAGCCAGCACGGCCTCTCGCGCGCACTCATCACCGACAGCCTTTTCGCGCGTGAACGCCTGGGCTCCACCGGTCTGGGCCACGGCGTGGCCATCCCCCATGGCCGTATCAAGGGCCTGAAGGCCCCGATGGCGGCCCTGTTCCAGCTGGCAC
>JBKCTS010000329.1:0-4013 GCA_046318695.1 Acidovorax sp. | reverse complement strand
CGCTTTGCCGACCTGGCCACCGCCACCCACCTGCTCGAATGGGCGCGCGCGCTGGCCCCCGTGATGCTGGACCGGCACCCGGGGCTGGCCCAGCAGCACGTGGCCCGCTGGCTGGGGGGAAAATCCGACTATCTCAAGGCCTGACCATGACACTGACGGAACTCAAGTACATCGTTGCAGTCGCCCGCGAAAAGCACTTCGGCCGTGCGGCCGATGCCTGCTATGTGTCGCAGCCCACGCTGTCGGTGGCCATCAAAAAGTTGGAAGAAGAGCTGGACGTGAAGCTCTTCGAGCGCAGTGCGGGTGAGGTGACCGTGACGCCCCTGGGCGAGGAAATCGTGCGCCAGGCGCAGAGCGTGCTGGAGCAGGCCGCCGCCATCAAGGAGATCGCCAAACGCGGCAAGGATCCGCTGGCCGGGCCGGTCACCCTGGGCGTGATCTACACCATCGGCCCCTACCTGCTGCCCGAGCTGGTGCGGCACTCGATCGCGCACAACCCGCAGATGCCGCTGATGCTGCAGGAGAACTTCACCGTGAAGCTGCTGGAGATGCTGCGCACCGGCGAGATCGATTGCGCCATCCTGGCCGAGCCATTTCCAGACACGGGGCTGGCCACGGCCCCGCTCTATGACGAGCCGTTCATGGCGGCGGTGCCCAGCACGCACCCGCTGGCGGCGCGCGAATCGGTCACGGCGGCCGACCTCAAGAGCGAGACCATGCTGCTGCTGGGCGCGGGCCACTGCTTTCGCGACCATGTGCTGGAGGTTTGTCCTGAGTTCGCGCGCTTTTCCAGCAATGCCGAGGGCATTCGCAAGTCCTTTGAAGGATCGTCGCTGGAAACCATCAAGCACATGGTGGCGGCAGGCATGGGGGTCACGCTGGTGCCCCGGCTCTCGGTGCCGCGCGATGCGCTCCAAAAAGGGGTGCGCCGCCGCAAAAGCGACGAATCCAACATCCGCTATCTGCCGGTGGAGGAAGCCGATGGCAGCGCGCCGCCCACGCGCCGCGTGGTGCTGGCGTGGCGGCGCAGCTTCACGCGGTACGAGGCGATTGCAGCCTTGCGCAACGCTGTCTATGCGTGTGAGTTGCCGGGCGTGACGCGGCTTTCGTGAGCCTGGCGGCGCTATTGCGGGGCCCTTTGGCGGCGCTGCTGGCGGGTCGTGGCCTGCCGTGGTCGCAGGGCAGAAACACGCGCGGGGCTTGCGCTACAGTGACCCCACGCCCGAGCGCGCCAGACACCCCCGGCGTCGCCGCGGATTGAACCTGTCGTTTGAATGAAGGATTTTCTGCATGGCCAAAGCCTCCAAGACCCCGCCCGCACCCGCCATCAACATCGGCATCAGCGACAAGGACCGCGCCGCCATCGCCCAGGGCCTCTCGCGCCTGCTGGCCGACACCTACACGCTGTACCTCACCACGCACAACTTTCACTGGAACGTCACCGGCCCGATGTTCAACACGCTGCACACCATGTTCATGGCGCAGTACACCGAGCTGTGGAACGCGGTGGACCCGATTGCCGAGCGCATCCGTTCGCTGGGCCATGTCGCGCCCGGCTCGTATGCCGAGTTTGGCAAGCTGGCCTCGGTGCCCGATGCGCCCGCCAAGCCCCCCAAGGCGCTGGAGATGGTGCGGGTGCTGGTTCAGGGGCATGAGGCCGTGGCGCGCACCGCCCGCAGCCTGTTCCCCCTGGCCGACAAGGCCAGCGACGAGCCCACGGCCGATTTGCTCACGCAACGCCTGACGGTGCATGAGCAGACGGCATGGATGCTGCGGTCTTTGCTGGAGGCGTAGGCGGTTTTAAGGAAGCTCTGCATAACCCTCGCGAGGATGCGCGGGTGCCGATCGGGATAGGCCACAAGGCGCTTTTGGCAGCCCATAGCATGGCTATGGGCAATACAAGTCACGCCGTGGACTGCCCGAGCCCGGGCCCGCGCAGACCGCAGGGATTTATGCAGAGGTTCCTTAAGGCACTGGTCGGCCACAACAGCCCCGTGCGCCGCGCCGCCATCACCATTTGTGCCCACCACCCGCCCGCATGCAGACCGCCCCGCCACGCAGCCCATTGGCCCTGTACCTCGACCTGATCCGCTGGGACCGCCCCGCTGGCTGGCTGGTGTGCCTGTGGCCCACCCTGAGCGCGCTGTGGATCGCGGCCGACGGGTTTCCGGGCTGGCACCTGCTCGCCGTGTTTGTGCTGGGCACCATCCTCATGCGCAGCGCCGGTTGCTGTGTGAACGACGTGGCCGACCGCGACTTTGACAAGCACGTCAAGCGCACCGCGCAGCGCCCCGTCACCACCGGGGCCGTGAGCGTGAAAGCGGCCCTGGCCCTGGCGGCCGTGCTGGCGCTGGTGGCGTTTGGCCTGGTGCTCACCACCAACGCCGCCGCCGTGGCGTGGTCGGTGCCTGCCGTGCTGGTGGCCATTGCCTATCCGTTTACCAAGCGGTTCCTCGCGATGCCGCAGGCGGTGCTGGGCATTGCGTTCAACTTTGGCATCGTGATTGCATTTGCGGCCGTGCAGGGCAGCGTGCCTGCCGTGGCATGGTGGATGTGGCTGGGCAACCTGTTTTGGGTGCTGGCGTATGACACCGAATACGCCATGGTGGACCGCGATGACGACCTCAAGATCGCCATCAAGACCTCGGCCATCACCTTGGGGCGGTTTGATGTCGCCGGTATCGCGCTGTTCTATCTGCTTTTCTTGGGAATATGGGCAGTCGCGCTTGATGCGTATGCGTTGAATGCTATTTTTTACATAGCAATTGCCGCGGCGCTGGCCCAGGCGGTGTGGCACTACACGCTGATCCGCACCCGCACGCGCGAGGGGTGCTTCAAGGCTTTTCGCGTCAACCACTGGCTGGGCGCCACGGTGTTCGCAGGCATCGCGGGAAGCTATTTTGTGCGCGACGTGCTACTAAAATAATAGCTGACAATGCCCATGTGGCGTGCGCGATGGGGTAATTTAACCTCAAACCGGCAGGGCGCGCTCCTCGCGCAGCGTGCGGCCGGCCTGGTCGGTCCAGGTAAAGACGGCGGGCCCTGCCGCGATGGGCTGCTGCAGCAGGAATCGCAGGTACGGGTTTTCAGAAGTGCCCGTCTGGAAACGTGCCGTGAGTACCGGGCGTTCGCCCAGCCGAAGGGTGAAGTCGCGCACCAGGTTTTGCGCCAGCAGCTTGCCATCGGTGCCGGGGCGCAGGCCGGTTTCCATGGGGTGCTGGACCAGTGCTTTCACCTCGATGGGGCTGCCCGCCTTGGTGGGGCGCGCCAGCGCGATGCGAGGCGCGCGCGGGCCCTCGTTTTGTGCAGCCTCCCCGCCGCCCAGGCAGCCGCTGACGGTGATCTGCACCTTGCGCTGCGCCACCCAGGCGCTGTTCTTGCTGCCCAGCGCTATGGCGATCACGGTCTGGCTCTCGGCCAGGCGCACGCGGGTTGCAAAGTCGGGCAGCACCCGGTCTCCGGGCAGCTCGAAGCTCAGCAGGCCGGGGTTGGGGTTGCGCGTGGCCAGCAGGTGGATGGCCACCACGGTCTCGCCCGCAGGCGGCACGCCGCGAAAGGCCACGGCCAGCGGCACGGCCGAACCGTTTTCTGACAGCGCCGGGACATCCAGCTCCAGCCCCGCCGCCTGCACCGTGCGGCCGCGCAGCAGCTGCTGGGCGGGGGCAAAGGTGGTGGCGGTGGCGTCTTGCGCGCTGGCGGTGCCCGTGGCCAGCAGTGCGCCCAGGGTGCAAAGGCAGTTTCTTCGTTTCATGGCGTCATTGTCCTTGATGGGGGCCGGTGCGTCCGGCAAGCCACGCGCCCGCCACGATGCCCGCCAGCGCGGGGTAGGTGCTCAGGGCCAGGGTCGAAAAGCCGGTCAATCCCTGCCCGATGGTGCAGCCCAGGGCCAGCACGCCGCCCACGCCCATGAGCAGGCCGCCCGCCATCGAGCGGCCCGTCTGCGCGGCGCTGGTGAAGCCCTGCCATTGAAACTCGCGGCGCAGCAGCGCGCTGGCCCAAGCACCCACCAGCAC
>JBKCTS010000328.1:0-3981 GCA_046318695.1 Acidovorax sp. | reverse complement strand
CAGCCGCTGGGCCTCCGAGGCCTCCATACCGCCGAATTTGGCTCGCCACTTGTAGAACGTGGCGTCGCTGAACCCGCCGCTTCGGCAGACCTCCTTGATCGGGATGCCCGCCTCGGCCTGCCTGAGGAAGCCAATGATCTGCTCCTCGGTGAATCTGCTCTTCTTCATGTCCGTCATTCTCCTGGTTGACGGACTTCGCTAACTTTACGCTGGTAGGGCTGGAGGGGGGCAGGTCAGCTTCCAGGTACGCCGTTTCGTCGCGATCGCTGCAACCGGCGCGGCTCCGATGCGAGAGCAGCCAAGCAAGGGCCGCCCCGCAGCGAGGGCTGCGTCCCTCTTCCCGAATCGCGCCAGCGATTCGAGAGAAGGGGGAAGGCGCGCAGCGCCTCAGGGGGATGCCCCCTTATTCTTCTTCCAGCTCGGCCCGCGCCATGTCCACGTCCAGTCGCTCCATGGCGTCGGCGGGCTCGCTGGCGGCGGCTTTTTCGTACAGGGCCGTCGCCTCCTTCATTTTTTTGTCGCCTTCGAGCATGACCAGCGCGTTGGCGTACTCGACCATCGCAATGGCCGAGCCGGGGTTGAGCTTGAGGGCTTCCTGGAACAGCTTGAGGCTGGCATCCTTTTTGGCACCATAAGTCATGCCGCCAATGAGCGAGCCCACCTTGTCGATCACCTCGGCATGGAACGCACCGAGCGCAATGCGCGCATCAGCATGTTTGGGTGAAAGCGCAATCGCTTTTTCCAGCGATTCCTTGACCTTGCCGCCCAGGCCCTGCGCCAGTGCCTTGGCCACACTGATGCCCTGGCTGTAGCGGCCCAGCGCATACGCTTGCCAGTACCAGGCGTTGGCATTGCCGGGTTCGGCGGCAGCCTGGGCCTCGGCGCGTTCGGCCACCTGCATGAACAGGTCCAGCCGGGTCTTTTCCTTGGGCTCCAGGTAATTGGCGTAGATGGCGGTGGCCTTGTTGGCCACGGTGATGCCAGCGCCACCTGCCGCCAGGCCCGCCGCCGTGGCACCCGCGAAGTCGCCGCCGTGAAACAGCGCCCAGGCATTGAGCACAGCAGCATCTTTGGGGCACGGCTCGGCATCGCCGGTGTGCAGGCGGGCCCATTGCTTCTTGGTGGCGGCAGCGTCAAAGGAGTATTCGCTGGCGTGCGGGAAAGGCGTCCATTTGGCCATGGTGGGTCTCCTGTCGTTGTTATGGGTTGCTATCGGTCGGGTTGAGGTTGTGCGGCAAAAGCGGGCCGCTTCAGGCGCTGCCGGCAGTACGGGGCGCATAGGCCCCGGCCAGATCCGCCAAGTGCAGGCGCTGGCTGGCCTCCAGGTAGGGCATGAGTAGGTTGAGCACATGGTGCGCCCCACGCACCAGGGCTGCCTGCGCGCTGTCGGGCTCGAGCGCGCGGCGTGGATCGCGCACGTATTCAAAGCTGAGCCAGTAGGTGAGCACCACCACCATGCTGGTGGCGGTGGCTTCCAGTTCGCGGCTGTCGATGTGCAGGCTGCCGGCCCGGCCCATGCCGTCCAGCATGGCGCGCACGGCGCGGGTCTTGTTGATCAGAATCGTCTGGAAGTGGGTCTCCAGGCGCCGGTTCTTCGACAGCAGATCGTTGAGGTCGCGGTACAGGAAGCGGTACTGCCAGATCAGCTCGAACAGCGTGTGCATGAAGAACCAGGCGTCCTCCACATTGCGCACGCCGTCGCTGGCGGACAGCAATTCATTCAGAGCGCTCTCGTACCGGTCGAACAGGGCGTTGATCAGCTCGTCCTTGGCCGGATAGTGGTAGTACAGGTTGCCGGGGCTGATGCGCAATTCAGCCGAGATCAGGGTGGTGGAGACATTGGGTTCGCCAAACCGGTTGAACAGATCGAGTGTCACTTCGAGAATGCGTTCGGCGGTGCGGCGCGGCGCCTTCTTGGCCATGGATGCGGTCCCCTTCGCGTCGGTTTGCGGCTTGGATTGAGGTGTCCCCGGCGGCTACTCTAACCCACGCGCAGTTGTTGCATTGCGTCATGAATGCAGGCAGGCCAGGGGGCACCGCGCGGCAAAACGGCCGGCACGTGGATGCGTGTCGGCCGTTGGAATGGCGGCGCCCGTCAACCAGGCCCGCCCAATTGCTGCGCGATCAGTTGGCCGAAGGCTTTGCCTTCTCGGAAGCTGCCGCAGCGCGCGCCGCGGGTTTGCGAGCGGCGGGCTTTTTGGCTGCTGGCTTGGCGCTGGCTGCCTTGCGTGCGGGGGCCTTGGCTGCGGGCTTGGTGGCCGCTGGCTTGCTGGCGCGGGCGCCCTGGGCCTTGGCGAGGGCGTCGACGCGGTCGCTCAGTGCCTGCAGGTCGCGCGCCGAAGGCACGCCCATTTTGGACAGGGCCTTGGCCACGCGATCTTCAAAAATGGTTTCCAGCTTGTCCCACTGGCCCTGGGCCTTGTGGCCGATATCGGTCGCCATGCTGGTCACGCGGCTGGTGGCCTCGGAGATGCGTTCTTCGGCCACAGCCTGCGTCTTGCGCTGGATGGTCAGGCCTTCCTTGACGAGGGATTCGAACACCTTGCCGCCTTCTTCCTGGGCCTTGGAGAAGGCGCCAAGCCCTGCCAGCCAGATCTGCTGGGCGGAGTCCTTGATGGTGCTGGACAGTTGGCTGTTGCTGTTCTTGCTGTTGGCGCTGAGTTTTTGCAGTTTCTTGACCATGTGGCCTCCGTATGGCTGGTGTTGTGTGATGTCAGAAGCTCCCCGCCCCTGACGCATGCCGTGACTGTACGCTGCACTGCCGCCCGGGTGTAGGCATGCGCTCCTAAAAACGTAGAGGGCTCGGTCTAGGATTGACGCGGGTTTTTGCTGAACCCGGGCGCCGACCCACTGGGCAAGAATGTGCGCTCTCACAGGAGTCATTCATGCAATATTTCGTGACGGGGGCAACAGGGTTCATCGGCAAGCGGCTGGTCAAAAAGCTGCTGGAGCGCAAGGGTGCGGTCGTGCACTTTCTGATTCGCAAGGAAAGCGCCGACAAGGTGGCCGACCTGCGCAGCTTCTGGGGCGTGGGCGCCACCCGGGCCATCCCCGTGTTTGGCGACCTGACTGCCAAGAAGCTCGGCGTGGCTGCGGACGACATCAAAAAGCTCAAGGGCCAGATTGATCACTTCCACCACCTGGCCGCCGTGTACGACCTGGGGGCCGACGAGGAAACCCAGGTTGCCGTCAACATCGAAGGCACCCGCAACACGATCGAGCTGGCCAAGGCCATCGACGCGGGTCACTTCCACCACGTATCGTCCATCGCGGCTGCAGGCCTGTACGAAGGCGTGTTCCGCGAAGACATGTTCGAGGAGGCCGAGGGCCTGGACCACCCGTACTTCCAGACCAAGCATGAGAGCGAAAAAATCGTGCGCCAGGACTGCAAGGTGCCGTGGACGGTGTACCGCCCGGCCATGGTGGTGGGCGACAGCCAGACGGGCGAGATGGACAAGATCGACGGCCCGTACTATTTCTTCAAGCTCATCCAGCGCCTGCGCGAAATCCTGCCGGCCTGGATGCCCATGGTGGGCCTGGAGGGTGGGCGGGTCAACATCGTTCCGGTGGACTTCGTGGTCAACGCGATCAACGTCATCAGCCACGGCAAAGACATCGGCAAGAAGTGCTTCCATCTGGTCGATCCGGTGGGCTACCGCGTGGGTGATGTGCTGGACATCTTCAGCCGCGCCGCCCATGCGCCGCGCATGAACCTGTTTGTGAACGCTGCGCTGCTGGGCTTCATCCCCAAGGGCATCAAGAAAAGCCTGATGGCCCTGGCGCCCGTGCGCCGGGTGCGCAACGCGGTCATGAAAGACCTGGGCCTGCCCGATGACATGCTCACGTTTGTGAATTACCCCACCCGCTTTGACTGCCGCGAGACGCTGGCCGCGCTCAAGGGCTCGGGCGTGTCGTGCCCTAATCTCAAGGACTACGCCTGGCGCCTGTGGGATTACTGGGAGCGTCACCTCGACCCCGAAC
>JBKCTS010000327.1:0-3292 GCA_046318695.1 Acidovorax sp. | reverse complement strand
AGGCGGAACAGCCAGCCCAGCAGCGGCACACGGAAGATGCGATGGTCCATCACGAAGTAGATGGGCCGGGGGCTGGCCGCCATGAGCAGCACAGCATCGACAAAGCTTACGTGGTTGCACGCCAGGACGGCCGCGCCCGTGGTGGGCAGGTTGTCATCGCCCTGCACCTTGAAGCGGTACACCAACCGCGACGCCACCCAGGCCACAAAGCGCAGCAGGTACTCGGGCACCAGCATGAAGATGTAGAACGCCACCACCGCGTTGGCAATACCGGTGAACAAAAAGATCTGCGGCACCGTGAAGCCCGCACCCAGCAGCGCGCCCGCAATCAGCGAGCTGGCGATCATGAACAGCGCGTTGAGGATGTTGTTGGCCGCGATGATGCGCGCGCGGTGCGTGGGCTGGCTGCGCATCTGGATCAGCGCATACATGGGCACGCTGTACAGGCCCGCAAACAGGCTCAGCAGCAGCAAATCGAGCATCACACGCCAGTGCGCGCTCTGGGCCATGAAGGCGGCCAGGCCCATCACCTGCGACGGCGGCAGGCTGCGCGAGGCGAAGTAGAGGTCGATGGCAAACACGCTCATGCCGATGGCCCCCAGCGGCACCAAACCGATCTCGACATGGCGGCGCGAGAGCATCTCGCACAGCAGCGAGCCGATGCCGATGCCGATGGAAAACACCACCAGCAGCAGCGATGCCACCTGCTCGTTGCCGTGCAGCACATCCTTGGCCAGGCTCGGGAACTGGCTCAGGAACACCGCGCCAAAAAACCACATCCAGCTGATGCCCAGCAGCGAGCGGAACACCACGATGTTCTCGTGCGCCAGCTTGAGGTTGCGCCAGGTTTCGGTGAAGGGGTTCCAGTTGATGACGAGGCCCGGGTCGGTGGCGGGCACCGCCGGAATGAACTGCGCCACCGCGCGACCGGCCAGCGCCGCCACCACGCAGGCCACCGCCACCGTGGTGTGGCCGATACCGGGAATGGCCACCAGCAGGCCACCCGCCACATTACCCAGCAAGATGGCCACAAAGGTGCCCATCTCGACCATGCCGTTGCCACCCGTGAGTTCGCGCTCGCTCAGCACCTGCGGCATGTAGGCAAACTTGACCGGGCCGAACAGTGTGGAGTGCACGCCCATGAGGAAGGTGCACAGCAGCAAAATGGGCACATTGTTCGCCATGAACCCGAAGGCAGCCACCAGCATGATGGCGATCTCCATGTTCTTCACAAACCGGATCATCTTGGTCTTCTCGTACTTGTCGGTCAGCTGCCCCGACGTGGCCGAAAACAGCAAAAACGGCAGGATGAACAGCGCACCGATCACCAGCCCCGCCATCGCGGGCGGCAGCCAGTCCACGCTGAGCTGGTAGGTCACCATCACAGTGAACGCAAACTTGAACAGGTTGTCGTTCGCCGCGCCGGAAAACTGCGTCCAGAAAAACGGCGCAAAGCGGCGCTGGCGCAGCAGGGCAAACTGGTTGGGGTGGTGGTGCGTGGGCGCAGGCGTCGCGGCGGAGGCACCGTGACGGGTGTCGGTGTTCATGCGTTTTTCCTCGTGTCCGATGGGTTGGCTTGTTGGAGTTTTCCGGACCTGCGCTTCATGCGCCGGTTCTGCGGGCGACACCCACGGCGTGGGCGCCATTCTGCCCGGACGGCATGACCTGCGGCATCACCGCCGCGTCACTGTGGCGCAAAGCCACCAGCGACCCCAATGCCCCGATCACCGGCCACGCGGCGCCCGCCGCCAGCACATGCTTGAGGCTGTGGCCCGATACCCAACCGCCCGTGGCCTCGAACACCGAATGGTCCGCCGCCTCCAGCAGCTTGGCCAGCGCGTACAGCCCAATCACCGCGCCCAGGTGCACCGCCAGCCCCCGAGCGCGCAACGGGAACAGCGCGGGCACCGCCAGCAGCGCCACCACCAGCATGCCGCCGATCTGCACCACGGCCCAGGGCAGCAGGTTGCCGGTGTGCGCCCAGCCCCACACGGCCAGTGGCCCCGCCAGCAACACGCTGCCTGCAGCGGCAACGCCCGCCCGGGCGCTCACCCGGCCCGCCGCTGCCAGGCCCAGCAGGCCCGCAAAGGGCAGCACCATGCCCAGGCGGTCCCACACCAGGCCCGCGTCGCCCGGTGCCCAGTGGTAGAGCATGGAGCCAGCGGCCGTGGCGATCAGCCCGCCAAAAAAAAGCTGCGCGCAGCCACGCGATGCCGCATCCAGCGCCCCAGGCCGCACGCGGCGCAGGGCCAGCAGGCCCCACAGGCCGGCGATGGCAAAGGGCAGGTTGCTCAGCACATCCATGGCGCACGGAATGCCCCACAGCGTGCGGCCATCGGCAAAGTCGTGCTGGTGCGGGCTGGCGGGCAGCACCGGCCCCAGGCAGGCCAGCGCCAGCAGGGCGAGCGCCACGCACAGCAGCGCGGCTTCGGTGCGCAGCAAGGGGCCGCGCTGGGGCCCGGGCGCGGCGTTGCCGATGTGCAATGGGGCGGGTGTCTTGGAGCGCAGCGGAACGGGAGGGTGGGTCATGAGAAAACTCCTTGGTCGGTGGTGACAGGTGCGGCGCAGTGTGCAAGCGCGCGCCCTGCCACACTGCAAAAAGTCGCTCAAGGGGCTACCCAATCCACCTTGGGTATTGATAATCGATACCAAGGAGCCCTACCCACATGAGCACCACCGCCGACCTCGTCACCGCCCTGAAAAAGGAACTCAAAACCGCGCAAATGACCTATGCAGACCTGGCGCAGGCGCTGGGCATGGCCGAATCCAGCGTCAAGCGCATGCTGGCCAAGGGCGACATGCCGCTGTCGCGCATCGATGCCATCTGCCGCGCGCTGGCGCTGGACTTTGCCGACCTGGCCCGGCGCGTGGCCGAAGACCAGCCCCTGCTCAAAGAGCTGACCCACGAGCAGGAAAAGGCCGTGGTGGCCGACAAAAAGCTGCTGCTGGTGGCGATCTGCGTGCTCAGCCAATGGACGCTGGAGCAAGTGACCGGCTACTATCGCCTCACCGAGGCCGAGGGCATCAAATACCTGGCCCAGCTCGACCGCATCGGCATCATCGAGCTGCGCCCCCTCAACCGCTACCGCCTCAAGCTCGCCAAAACCTTCCGCTGGCGCCCGCATGGCCCGGTGATGAACTACTTTCGCGAGCACGCCCTGCTCGACTACTTTGCAGGCGGCTTCGATGGCGCGGGCGAAGGCGTGCTACTGGTGCACGGCAACATCAGCCGCGGCCTGGCACCCGCCTTCATGGAGCGCATGCAGCGCGTGGCCCAGGACTTTGCCCAGCA